>CANPNQ010000064.1 GCA_947575425.1 uncultured Erysipelotrichaceae bacterium | reverse complement strand
ATTCTTTTTTCTCTGTCAACATCTTTTTTTCTTTTTTTCATACTTTTTTCTTTTCGACTATAAAAAAAGAATCCCTAATCCCCATTCTCATAACTTCCTAATATAAAATATACACATTGATCGTGACAAGCCATGAAGAAGCGACAAGCAGTAAACCGTTTTCTATATTTGAAACGATTACATCCATTATTGACAATCCTCCCTTCAAAATCAATGATCGCATATAAAAGATGACCTCCACCTACCAAGTGATAAGTCATCCATTATTTATTTTACTTGCCTACTTGACTGAGGCAAATCACATATAAGTTTTTTTAAGTTTTATACAGTCCTATGATAGGAACATTTTATTCTCATATCATCCTATCATTTTTATTGGTATTTCCTATTCGCCTTTATAGGTATGCACTATCCAAACTATTTTTCTTGACACAGATAGGATCCCTTACACCAACCTTGTAAATCATTTCCCACTTTTATTTATTGATTCATTTCCTTTTCATCCACATCACCCACATATTATATCAATCGCTCTTCCTGAGCTCTTTATTCCTCTTTGCGCAGACGTCCACAAACATTATAATTGGGGCATTTCACACTACATGCCTGATCGCTCAATGCACGTAAATGGCTGGGTACAAACGCAGTGATTTCATCATCGTCATAACCAACGAGAAAACTGTTCTCATTCACGATGATCGGTCGTTTTAGTACAGACGGATTGTGCTGTATAAACTCCACCAATTCTGCAATCGACAAATCCTCCAAACTACAATGTAATTCCTGAAATGCCTTAGATCTAGTCGAAATTATATCCTCTGTACCGTTGTCACTACGCTGTAATAAATACTTGATTTCATTTTCCCTTAATAATGTAGTAAAAATATTCTTTTCCACAAAATTCATACCGTTTTCTTTCAGCCACTGCTTGGCTTTTCGACAACTGGCACATCCCGGTGATGTATACAAAAGAATCATAATCATTCCTCCCAACTTACAGCTCATGCTTCCTGCTTTTCTTTCTGATCTTACCAATTCTCCAATAAAAGAATGCCATTTTACACCCTATGATTCGTTATCCATCCCCTACGTTTTATAGGCATGCATTTCCCTGATTCTTTTTTGTACACTTTCCTTTTCCTCCCTTATGTATTATAGCGCATTTGCATAGCCTTGTAAAAGGAAAGACATGAAATCTCTAAAAAAGTGTTGCATAATTATCAGGTTGGTTGTATGATAAAAAAGAATCAGGCGTTAGATAAAGGATGAGTAGCAAAATATTCCTTCCTTTCCAGAGAGTATGATCATAGGCTGAGAGATCACACAAAGGGTATTTTGCGAATTGGGCCTTTAAAGCCTCGGCAATGCCGCGGGAGTCCCCGTTATCACAAATGAGCTGCAAAAGCAGAAAGTTGGGTGGCACCACGTAGATTTCACGTCCCGATCATGGGGCGTTTTTTTATGGAAAGGAAATGATAGTATGAAGCGAATGCTAAGCGGAGTTAAACCAACCGGACGATTGACATTGGGAAACTATATTGGGGCAATACGTCAATTTATCCAATATCAGGATGAATATGAAATGTTTATTTTTATTGCCAATATGCATGCCATTACGATTCCCTGTGATCCAAAGCAACTGCGTCAAAACAGCAAGGATATGATTGCCTTGTATTTGGCACTGGGATTGGACCCCGAAAAAACGACCTTGTTTTTACAATCCGATCTGCCCCAGCATACCGAGTTAGGATGGATAATGACTTGTCATTCCTATATGGGAGAATTGCAGCGAATGACACAGTATAAGGATAAAACGGCAAAGGGAGAAGCCGGCATTACCGCAGGATTGTTTACCTATCCCGCATTGATGGCCGCTGATATTTTGATGTATGATGCCGACTATGTACCAGTAGGCGTTGATCAGAAACAGCATGTAGAGCTTGCTCGTGATCTGGCAGAACGCTTTAATCATCGCTATGGAGATACCTTCGTGGTACCGGAACCGATTGTACAAAAAGTCGGTGCTAAGATCATGTCTTTACAGAATCCGACCAAGAAGATGAGCAAATCAGAGGATAATCCGAAAGCAACGATTGATTTGCTGGATGAACCGAACGTAGCACGCAAAAAAATCATGTCTGCAGTAACAGATTCCCTTGGTGTGATTCGCTATGATGTGGAGAATCAGCCGGGCATCGCCAATCTTTTAACGATTCTTTCCGCACTGAATAATGAAGCGATCGAGGGCATCGTCAAGCGTTATGAAGGCAAGGGTTATGGCGAATTAAAGAAAGAGGTTGGACAAACGGTATTTGATTTCCTCAGTGATCTTCAAGAGAAATATCGAGCCATCATTGCCAGCAGCATCATGGATGATGCTTTGAGGGAAGGCAGTGAAAAAGCCGGCAAAATAGCATACAAAAAGGTTGCCAAGGTGAAACGCAAATTGGGTCTAAGCGTTGTAAAATAGGCAATGAGCTATCCTATTCTCATCTATCATTTGGTAACATTATCCTTTATTTCCATGTTTCCTGAAATTTGTTTTCCACACATAACACTGCCTATTCGTCCGTGTACTATATCTATTTTTGGTTCTTATCCTTATTTATCTGATACACTATGGCAGGGACTTATCTCCCTGCCTTTTCATCTTATCAATCATCCATAGAAAAGGTCTATGCAGATATACGGAATTCTTTTCATATTCAGCATAGACCATTTATTCTTTATAGAATTTTTAAGCACTCCTGCCTAATCGTTTGTCGGCGATCAAACATATTTGCGCAGTTCAAAGCAGCCTTACGCCAGCAAAGAGAAGTAGACCAACACGATCAAGCCGAGCGCAATACGATAAACGCCGAAGATCTTGAAATCATGCTTACGAATATAGCTTAACAGCATACGAATTGCAAAGACAGATACAACAAAGGAAACAAAGGTGCCGATGAGCAACAGTAGCCATTCACTGCCGGTAAACATGCCGACCTTCAAAAAATATTTGATTAGCTTCAAACCGCTAGCTCCTGCCATCACCGGTACTGCAAGGAAAAAGGAAAATTCGCTCGCGACATAGCGGGAACACCCCAGCAGCACCGCGCCCAAAATCGTTGCCCCACTTCTGGAAGTACCCGGTATTGCAGCTAACACCTGAAAGCAGCCGATCAGAAATGCTGCACGATAATTCAGTTCTTCCAATGTGCGCATCGTGGGATGCTGCGGTCTGTTTTCAATGACGATAAAGGCAATACCATACAGGATCAATGTTGCCGCAATGACAAATTCTCCTGACAGATAATCCTCCAAGATCATATCCAAAGGTAAACCAACAATTACGATCGGAATACATCCGACAATGACCTTTTTCCATAAAGCAAAGGCTTCCTGCTTCTCTCTCAGCGTTTTGCGTGGAGAAAAAGGATTGAGCTTATGAAAATATAACATCAACACCGCAAGGATTGATCCGAATTGAATGACTACCTTGAATACCTCAAAAAATTCAGGGGAGGAAGTCATCGGCCATATCTTATCAACTAAGATCAGATGTCCGGTACTGCTTATGGGAAGCCATTCGGTAATTCCCTGTATGATGCCAAGCAGAATTGCTTTACATATCTCAATGAAATCCATAACATTCTCCTTTTTTTGTTTTATTGTATAACGAACAGGATAGAATTACAACTGTCATTTTTGTTATATGCGGACGGAAATCTCCCATATTCCATGCTCTGCCCATATGCTCGAAAAGGGATCACTCACAGAAAAGCAAGCATCAATCCCACCAGCGCACAAAGCAGCTCCATCCCCCAAAACAGAATCACTACCTGTGTCTCCTTATAGCCGGACATTTCAAAGTGATGATGCAAGGGTGCCATTTTAAAGATGCGTTTTTTGGTTCGCTTATAGTAGGTGACCTGAATAACCACCGAGAGCATCTCCATTAAAAATACACCGCCGATTACTACCAGCAATAGTTCCTGTTTTAAAATCATGGCACTGGCCGCCAAAAGCCCACCGAGAGCAAGACTTCCCGTATCTCCCATAAAGATTTTGGCAGGATGTAAATTGAATTTCAAATAGCCAAGCAAAGAACCGCTGACTGCTAACAATAAAATTGCCAGATCGTAGTTTTCCTGTAATAGCGCAAATATAATATATGGAAAAAGAGCGATCAGACTAGTTCCAGCGCACAATCCATCCAAGCCATCGGTAAAATTCACCGCATTGGTTTCGGCGGTAAACATGATAAAGATAAGAGCGAAGTATAGTAATCCCATTTCCCAAGTAATATGCAATACAGGGAGATATAATGTAGTCTGTGCTACACTTTGATATAAGCAGTAAAACAAGATAGCCAGTACTGACTGCAAGGCAAATTTATAGGAAGGCTTCAGTCCTTCATTGTTTTTCTTTACCACGATGATAAAATCATCTATGAAACCAATCAACCCATAGCCAAGATAAGCCAATATTACAATCAGCATCTCCGTACTTAAAAATGCATGCGGGCGCAGAATCAGCGTAACAATCAGCGGTACCAGCACAAATACGATCCCACCCATTGTCGGGGTTCCCCCTTTTGCCTTATGCGATGCCAACCCTTCTTCCCGCTCTACCTGTCCGAATTTGATCTTATGTAAAAACGGAATCAGGATCGGCATAACGATTAAAGTTGCCAGCAGACTTACCGCGAATGATATGATATAGTCAAGGCTCATAGCGCTTATCCTCCAACATTTGCTTGATACATTCTAAATCAGAAAAGGGATAGCGCTTATCATCAATGCTTTGATAGCGTTCATCGCCTTTTCCTGCGATCACTATTATATCATGCTCTTGGGCAATTTTCACTGCATATTTTATCGCATAGCGGCGATTTTCAAATATCTCATAGCCATCTTCTATTCCCTGTATCATATCAAACAGGATCTGATAGGGGGGTTCGCTGCGTGGATTATCTGTGGTAAAGATGATGATATCACCATAGGCCAATGCAATCTTTGCCATTTCACTGCGTTTACTGCGGTCCCGATCCCCGCCACAGCCGCAGATCACGATCATCCGCTTTTCTTTGAGCGGCTTCACCGTCTCCAACAGTGTTTGTAAAGCACTTGCCGTATGCGCATAGTCGATGATGACATAGCGGCTTTGAAATTCGTGAAGTTCCATCCGTCCTCCGATGCCATGCAGTGAGCTGACGATGCTTTGGCGCAGGGGCAATGCGATAGAGTGCACATGCAATATCGCAAGACATTGTGCGATATTGATCACATTGTGATAACCAATGAGCTTTGTTTCGTAAGCTTCCTTTTCCAGCAGAAAGCTGCTTCCCGTCGGTTTTAAATGAATGTCACTGATCTGTAAGTGCGCTTCCTTTGTCCCAACGCTGATAATTTTATGATCTTTGAGATCATACAGCGGATGCAGGGAGATGTCATCATGATTTACAATGATACTGCCATTTCGTTTCAAGTAATTGCGCAGTTTGAATTTGGTGTAGCGATAGTGGGTCTTGGTGATGTGGTAATCCAGATGATCACTTGTGATATTCGTGTAGATAACATGATCAAAACGGATGAAGCCAATGCGTTTTTGATCAATGGCATGAGAGGAGACCTCCATGATAAGTACGTGGCATCGCTGATGGAGAGCCAGATGAAAATAGTATGCCAGTGTACAGGCGGAGGGCGTCGTATTATCGATTTCAATATCTTGATCACCATAACGGATATGTCCCGTTCCAATTAACATGACTTCTCTGCCCATTTGTACCATCATTTGCGCAAGCAGGTGAGAGACGCTAGTTTTCCCATTGGTTCCTGTAACGCCAATCACAGTAAGATGCTTACAGGGATCGTGATAATAGGTCCGCAATAAAGTGATCTGCGCTTTTTCCATATCCTCACAGTGATAACAGTTGATACCATCTTCCTCTTCCCATAGTACCACCGCCCCTTTATTTAATGCTTCCTGCGCATATAGCGCTCCGTTTTCCCGACTGCCCTGTCGTGCCAAAAAGAGCCAGTTTGCCATAACAATACGGCTGTCATCGCTGATTCCTTCCACAATGCGCTCATCCTCGCATACGACATCAATTTTGCTTAAGAGCTTCGCTAACGTGATCGTCTCCAAGATAGATCCACACCTTTCCTCCTTCATTCAATACCGCACCACTGGAAGGAAGCTGATCAATGACAATATCCCCTTCCCCAATAAATTCCATGGATAATCCTTCCTGTTGTGCTTCAGATTTGCTTTGTCCGACGAAATTTGCCACAGTGATGCGATTGACATCTCCCCATATATATTTTTTCGGTATCTGTTCTTCACACTTTTCCACTTCAAG
>CANPNQ010000063.1 GCA_947575425.1 uncultured Erysipelotrichaceae bacterium | reverse complement strand
AGTCACAAGCACCATCACAAAGTAATCAGTCAAGTAGCGGAAGCAATGCTTCATCTTCTCAGCCTAGCCAATCGCAACCGCAGCCGTCTCAGCCGGAGCAGTCATGCGATGGCATTCATCCGAATGCTATGGGGAATACAGGGATGATTTTTAATACAAAAACAGAGGCAGAAGCATATGGTGATAGTCTATGTAATGGAAGTACGGGAAGATACTTTGTTGGTCAAGTTTTTGATACTTGTGGAAATGTTCTTGATCAATGGACAGTGGACTTCGTTCCTATGGAAAAATAACATTGGTAAAAGGGTTTTAATAGGCAGGGTTTATAATCCTGTCTTTTAATTATAATTAGTAGAAGGAGGATATTCATGAATTACTATAAGTACAAGGAAGGAAAATGGTAGGGGGATTTCCCCTTAAAAATGTAAAGGTAGTATAGTACAGGTACGTAATCCCTGTTTTGGCGAGACTGATATGCAAAGTATCGGTCTTTTTTATATCTGTACAAATAAAGAAAGGAGTCTCTTATGAGAAAAATTAAAGGTATAAAAGCTGTTTTATCTTTTATAAAGAGATCTGAAAAAAGGAAAAAAACGCTATATCGTACCACTATGTCAATCATTACATATTTAATGATCATGACAAATATTACACTACCAACTCATGCTTCAGCTACTGTAAGAGTAGTGGAGACACTGCCATACACATATAGTGTACGTAAAGTTGATGGATCCTGGGCGGATAATGGTATAGATTTCGGCGTGATTGAGGCCGATGGAGAAATAGCTTTTTGTGTGGATCCTACAATCATGGTAAATCCCAATGCTTCATATTCAGTAAGCAATTATACGAGATCAGAGAGAGTTATGATGGAACGTATTGCCTATACTGGATATCACATGTCAAACAAAACAGGTGAGGATTATATTGCGACCCAGTTTATGATATGGGAGGAACTTGGATGGACGATAGTTGCCACAAGCTTTACTTCATATCCAATGTATAAGGCGAAAATCCAAGAACGATTGAATATGTTTGAAAAAATACCATCCTTTAATCAAGCAACAATTACATTAAAGATAGGAGAGAGTGTTACTTTAACGGATACAAATGGTGTTTTTGAATATTATAATTTCACATCAAAAAATAATGGTATTACTGTTTCTCAAGATGGAAATAGTTTGACAATAACCGCCAATGCTGATGCGCCAGAAAATGCCGAAGTAAGATATCAGTTTGTTAAAGATGATTGTGTTGGTACCTCAATTTTGTACACATCACTCAATTCACAAGATGTTGTGCCATTTAAATTAACCGATCCACGTGAGATAAAGATCAATATTGAAGTCCAAAAATATGGTAAAGTGCGGATTGTAAAGCATGATGAAATCACAGGCAAAGTAGTTGAAAAAGCTGGCATTGTCTATGATCTTTACAAAAAATCTGATGATTCTTATGTATCAACTATTACATCGGATTCATCTGGCGTAGCAGAGAGCGGCTTGCTGGTAATTGATGATTATTACTATATCGAAAAAATTGCTCCAACGGATTATCTGATCAACTCAGAAAAACATTACTTTACTGTAACTGCTGAAAATGATGATTCTAATCCCTTAGAGGTTACTGCATCTGATATTCCTGTCAAAGGCAATTCCACAATAAGGAAAGAGGATCCGGTTTCAGGAACTCGCCCTCAAGGTGATGCGAAATTGGATGGTGCAATTTATGGACTATATGCCGATGAGAATATCATGGATCCATCTAATGACGGAACAATTTTGTATAAAAAAGATGAGGAAGTCGCAAGACGTACGATCGTAAATGGTTGTGCATCCGTGGAAGATCTTCCGTTAGGCGCTTATTATTGGAAAGAGATCGAAGCTCCTGTCGGCTATAACCTTGATCCTGATAAGCACCCGGTGAATTTACGATACAAAGATCAATCAACTGCTATCGTGCAGGCCGATACTGTTTCTAAAGACACTGTAAAAGAACAAGCCTTCCAGATTATTAAACTTGAAACACCGGGGCATGGTGAGGCTCCAACTCTTGGCGGGGCAGGTTTTGTGTATATATTAAAGCGTTACGTCGAAGAGTACGGACTTGAGGAATCGCTCAAAATTGCCAAACTGAACGATGGACGAATCCTTCCTTCCGAGTGGGGATATATGGAGACAGATGATGACGGATACGCGATGTCTAAACTGTTGCCATTTGGAAAATATGTGGTGCATGAGAGTGTTGTTCCAAAAGATCACTATCCGGTAGATGACTTTGAAGTAACGATCAATGAACACAGTCCTGATATACCACAGAAATATCGTTACTTTATTGATGAGACATATGAATCTGAGTTGTTGTTGGTAAAAGAGGATGCAGAAACTGGTGAAGTCATACCTTTGCCGGGAATGAGATTCAAGATAAAGGCTTTAACAAAGACAGCTGATTTTAATGCTGGAGAGTATGTAAGCTTCAAAATCAACAGTCCGCTTCCTCACCGTGTGGATGAATGGGAGACAACGGATCAAGGAATGGTAATTTTGGAAAAGCCTTTAAAAGCTGGCACTTATCAAATTGAAGAGGTACAAGCACAGGAAGGCTATCTTTTAAACGAAGAACCACTGATTTTCACCATCACAGAAGGCTGGAGTCAGGTTGAATATGATGAAGAAACAACCGTAACAGCAGTACATTTCCAAAATGCACCGGTAAAGGGACAGGCAAAGATCGATAAAAAGGCGGAGCTTTTCAAAGGCTATGAGTCTACCATGACAGAATACGGCGAACTGTTTACACCGATATATGAGACTGGCAGACTGGCGAATGTGAAATTCGTATTGAAGGCAGAGACGGATATCATTGGGGCGGATGGTACGGTATGGTACACTGCCGGAGAGTTAATCGAAACCTTGGTCACTGATGGCGAAAATGTTACAGTATCATCATTACTGCCACTTGGATCCGAGGATCATAATCTTTATTCATTGCGTGAGGTAGAAACTGAGGAAGGATATGCATTGGATGATACCATATACTACTTCCGGTTTGATTATATTGATCAATATACTGCGGTGGTAAGTCCTACATGGGTAGATCAGAATGGAAAACCGCTTGTCTTTGATGGAATACTGCATAATGAAAAACAAAAGGCTGTAGCGGTCATAAACAAAGAAATTGAAGCATCAGAGGTAGAGGATAACAGAAATGCATACAAGGATGTTGTATTTGGCTGTTTCTCAGATGTCGTTGAGGGTTTGAAAGACGATTCTCTGGTAGGCATCGCAAAAGTGAATGAAGATCATACAGTGAACTTTGATTTATCACAGGAAGGATCCTACTATTTGGCTGAGCTTTCCACGAATGACAAACTTATCTTGGACAAAGAGATCTATCCATTTGCATTTACCTACAATGGAGATCAAATACAGACAATCATGATCAATGAGGGAAAGCCGATCGTAAACCGCCTGAAGCGTGCGACAATCGAGATTATCAAGTATACGGATGACGATCTATATTACAGTCGAGCTGAACAGGAGAAGCTGAGAGAACTGGGCGATATGAGTGAATACATGCGAACTGATCTACTAGAAGATGAGCGTAAATATATTGCTTTCGTCGAGTTTGAACTAGCCACAGATAAAGAATTCAAAAATATAATTCGCACCGGAGAGACAGATGTAACAGGCAGATTAGTGTTTGATGACCTGGAACTTGGATCTTTCTACATCCGTGAGAAGAAAAGTGCTGATTTCTATGAGATAACTGATGAGATCTATGAAGTTAAACTGGAAAGGCATGGACAGGTTGAGTCAGTTGAGGTGAATAACAATTTGATCTCATCTTATGTGGACGTAAAGAAAGTGGATTACTACGATCATAGTCGAGTGCTGCCATTTGCTGGATTCACGATGTATAGTGATCCGGAATGCACGCAAGCTCTGGAAACAAAGACAGCCGGCATCGATGGAATTGTAAGATTTGATGGTATCAAGTTTGGATCTACTGTGTATATCAAAGAAACATCTGCGCCGGTAGGATATGAATTATCTGAAGAAGTGATTCAAGTAACGATTGATGAGGACTGGATTACAGGTGAATTATATACCCAGATCGACCGTTCCCAAGTAGCGGTGGGCCCAACACAGGGAATAACACCACTGCGCTTCCATATACGATAATGCTTTTATTATCTGCCGGAATGATGATCATATTGAAGAAGCGATATGAACGATGAAAAAGCGACAATATCTGATATTCTTTTTTATCGTGTCCTGCATGCTGGGATTTTTGATATGGATGATTTATTTTCAATCGGATCCACAAGGGTATTTATCGATGGAGTTTGTGGGTCAGGAGATCTTTAAGGTGGATGAGGAAGTGGATCCAATTTCTTTGGTGGTTGCTTCCAATTCTGCCAAGATCATTTATCCTACAGTCGATACAAGTTCCCCCGGTGAAAAAAACTTACTTTTTATCGCTATTGATGACAATGGCAAACAAAAGGAGTTTATGAAAACGATCATAGTGATATCACCGATTCCGCCTGTATTGACCCTGAAGGAAAGTAGCATCACGATTACACAAGGTGAATCGTTTGATCCTAAGGATTATATTTTAGAGTCACAAGATGTGTATGATGGCGATCTGAATCCTTCCATCAGTGGAGAGTACGACTGCACGAAGGCAGGAACGTATACGATTGACTATCAAAGTGAAAACAGCAGCGGACTCGTGAGCAAGGCGCAGCTTAAATTGACAGTAAAGGAAAAAGAGCCGATAGTTACAGAAAAGCCAAGTATACCGGTATCTCCATCAGGAAACAGTTCATCTACGATACAGGAAGTGCCGAAGGTGGAAAAACCGCCTGTGACAGTGCCACCAACGCCGTCTTATCAAGGAAAGCGTAAATGGCTATTGGTAGAAGGTTATGACTTTTCAAGCGCCCAGAGCGCCTGTATGGAGGCAGGAAAACAAGCCAACCGAACATATACCTGTGAGGTAGTTTGGGATGAATATGGACTGGCGATCGGTTACCAGCTGCTATATTGATGATATGTCCCGGTGACCGGGACAAAGAAAGAGGTAGGTATATGAAAATGCTATCAACATATAAAGCACTATTTGATCAGATGATGATAAAAAAACCGATCATCGCAAAGGCAACGATCGAAAGATATCTAAGTCTGATCCTAGGATTTTACGAAAGAAACCGATCCTTGGCATCGGTGGAGATACTTGACATCTTATACAGGTACCGGGAAGATCCGTTATTGCGAGAAAAAATGGAAGATGTTTATCAAAGGTATGAACATACCAATTTTCTTGTAAGCGAGCTGGATGGAGAAGATATAACACTGATAAAGCAGCGTTATATTGAGGAAATTGTAAACTTGGGAAGGAGGTATGACTGTGTTATTCAAGCGTAAAGAGGAGGTAGAGGAGAGAATTGAAACTGAGGAAGAACTGGAACAGCGGTTACAGCTTCAGCTGAAAAGGCAGAAGCAGCGCATACAAGTAAAAAAGGGATTTGCTTACTTATTGATCGCACTGGTTGTGATTGGTGGATTAAAGTCACTGTTTACTATCAATGAAGATATTCCCTATGTGAAAGCAGTCAATGATTATGCGTTTGTTGAGGAGTATATGACACATTATCTACACTATCCACAAAATGAGGAGGACAGAGACTATTTAGAATTGTTTGCTTTGGAAAGCTGGCGCTGCGAATATGATCAACAGTTGGAAACAGCAGATATTGATGATCTAACGATCTATCATGTAGTACATAACGATAATGATACCGACACCTACTACATGACAATCCATTTGAGCATACAAACAAAGGACACCCAAAATGAGAATTTGCCCCTATATGTGAAAATGACACTGGCACAGCGCAATGACTGCTATCTTGTGATTGCACCGATTGATATGGCATATACGCAGGTGGCAGGAATGCCAGATGAGATGAAAGAGGAGTTTAAACGATCACAAAGCATGGAAGGAGAGGATTGCAGCGATACAGAAAAGCAGGAATTAGAGATGACAATTCAGCTGTTTTTGAAAACCTACACAGCTGATTTTGAACAAGCTCGCTTACTATTGATGAATCCTTCTACATTGGATCGTTTAGATCCAACCACAGAGATCTCGCTGGAACACGTGAACAGTATCAGAAAAACAAGTAAAGAGTACATGATCGATGCCGATGTACTTGTCATCAGCTCTCAAACTCTAACACAGAGAAGAAAATATCACTTTGTGATTGATCAGGCATCTAACAAAATATTGGAAATGGAGGAATACTAAAATGAATTTTGTAAATGCACCGGGTTTTAAAATTATTTACTATCTTGTATT
>CANPNQ010000062.1 GCA_947575425.1 uncultured Erysipelotrichaceae bacterium | reverse complement strand
GCCAATACGACGATTTTATAAGGAGAATCAAGCAATGCTAAGGTGTCCATAGCCGCAATGGTGCTTTGCGGATTTGATTTATAGGAATCATTGAGGATATAAGCCTGATGGGTTTTCATCAGTTCATTGCGCATTCCTGTTTTTTCCATTTTCGCCATCCCGCTTTGGATATCCACATCACTTAATTGTAATTCTCTGGCACAAAGCAGTGCCGCCATCGCATTGATCGCTTGATGTCTGCCAAGCAAAGGCACACAAAAGCGCATCTCCTCCTCATTCACGGAAAAGCTAATGCCCTTCACTTCCTGTTTGACATAGCTCAATACCATATCGTTGTCTTTCTGCTCGCCAAAGGTCTTAATACGAATATCCCCACGGATCGCTTCCCTTGTCACCGCCGCATGAAGCAATGCTTGATCTCCATGGTAGATAAATAAACCATACGGTTTTAAGCCATGCGTGATCTCTAATTTTGCTTTGGCGATATTTTCCATAGAGCCAAGATTTTCCAAATGAGCAGTTCCTACATTGGTAATGATCGCAATGTCAGGACGTACCATTCTGGATAGAAAATCAAGCTCTCCTAAATTTTCCATGCCCATTTCTACCACTGCCACCTGTGTATTTTCACTGAGTGATAACAGGGTCAACGGGACACCGATCTCATTGTTATAATTGCCTAATGTCTTTTGCGTAATATAATTCGAGGATAACATCCCCGCCAAAATGTCCTTGGTACTGGTTTTACCATTACTTCCCGTAATACCGATAATCTTTAACTTCAGCTGCATCCGATATGCATATGCCAACTGTTGTAATGCCATGGTAGTATCCTCTACCAAAATCACCGTAATCTCTTTGGGAGGATTGGGCTCGCTTTTATTCCAAAGAGTCGCTGTCGCTCCCTGTGCAATCGCCTGTTTGATGTAGGTATGACCGTTATTTCTAAAACCCTTGATCGGTATGTACAAATTTCCTTCTACGACTTTTCTGGAATCGATGCATACGCCACGGATCCGCTTATGAATATCGTCGTTTTCCATATAATCCGCATCAAGCATTTGAATGATGCCTTCTACACTGCGTACTATCATGACCCACGTCCTCTCATTATCGCATTTCTTCATTATTATAGCACATCCGCACATACTTTTCTCTATCTGAAATAAGAATTTACGTAAATAATCACTATCAGATCAATGGTATCGACAGAAATAGGGATAACAATGAGAACAAAGCATTCTTTATGAAAAACAGTGAAGATAAATGAAGGCAACGGCAACCTATGTTTTGATTCTATGAAGTAAAAAAGCAAACGAAAGTATACGTGTTTTGAGTGACTACGTTTATCAAAAAAAGCCAGTGCTTTCTTATAGTGAAAAGCGCAATATTCCATTACAAGTTTGCATTCGTCCACCCTTATTCTGACGGGTATGGACGCAGAGGAAGAATGTGGCACAGTCTGCTACTTGGAAAATGGAAAAGCTGTTCTTTTGACTTCCCATAGAAGAATTCATCCAATCCGGACAGGGGGAATCTTTTGATGCTCTTCATGCAGCTGATGTGCAGGCAGACAGTACGGGATTTGTGGAATGGCTGCTTGAATCATCAAAGACAACTTGAGAGAAGAACAACGATCAATCGCTGCACTGATCAAGATAGCACACAAACTGAGTGTCTTCTCTTCGCTCTTGGCAATGATACACTATCGGCAGTAGAGCTCATGAGACGAATCCATCTTTCCCATAAGTCAGTGTTCCGCATAAACCATTTGAGTACTGCCTTGAAACAGAAACTTGAACGCACCATCCCTGACAAACCAAGCAGCAAAAACCTGAAATATCGAGAACATAGCAGATGAACGAGGATTTATTGGGAGATGATATCATTATTAGGGAAGCCATCAACGCAAAAGAACAGGATAATCTTGCAAAAGAAACAGAATTTCGTCATTCAACTACTGAATTCTTTCTATATCGATGAATCTGCTGAATCCTTTGTTCAAATCCATAAATATATCTCCCTATTCCTGCGCAAACTGCGAACGATACAATGCTTCATATGCGCCGCCCTGCTTCATCAGTTCCTCATGCGTACCCTGTTCTACAATATTGCCATCTTGAATCATCAGGATCAAATCAGCATTTCGGATCGTGGATAAACGATGAGCGATCACAAAGGAAGTACGATCCTGCATGACATTGTGCATCGCTTCCTGCAACATCTTCTCCAAGCGGGTATCTACCGAGGAGGTCGCTTCATCCAATATGAGGATCTGGGGATCCTTTAAGAAGGCTCTGGCAATCGTCAATAGCTGTTTTTCTCCTTGAGATATATTGTTTCCTTCTTCATTGAGTACCATATCATAGCCATCAGGTAATGTACGAATAAAATGATGCACATTGGCGCGCTTTGCCGCAGCGATGACCTCATCCTTGCGTGCGTCTAAACGACCATAGCGGATATTGTCATAAATCGTGCCTC
This sequence comes from uncultured Erysipelotrichaceae bacterium, assembly GCA_947575425.1. Taxonomy (GTDB): domain Bacteria; phylum Bacillota_I; class Bacilli_A; order Erysipelotrichales; family Erysipelotrichaceae; genus C-19. The sequence goes on along the minus strand of CANPNQ010000062.1, from coordinate 3,992 downwards.
CAAACAGCCATGTATCTTGCAATACCATAGCGAAAATATCACGCAGCTCATGGCGGCTCAGCTCGCGGATATCCACACCATCAATCTTGATACTGCCGCCATTCACATCATAAAAGCGCTCCAGCAGATTGATCAGTGTGGTTTTTCCTGCTCCGGTCGGACCGACAATCGCCACCATCTGTCCTGCCTTGACCTCCACATTAAAATCCTTGATGATCGGCTGTTCCCCATAGCCGAAGCTGACATGAGAAAAGCTGACATTCCCCTGCACATGCGGAATCGTTTTGATGAACGAGGCTTCTGCGACCTCTTCCTCTTCTTTTAACAAAGATACAATACGGTTGATCGCCGCAAAGGCAGATTGAATCTGCGAGGATAGATTCGAAACTTGAGAAAGCGGATCATTCACCTGCCACACATAGCGGATAAATGCCTGAAGCTGTCCCACCAAAATACCACCGTTTAACGCAAACAGCGCACCGACTACTGCCACCGAACCGATCACCAAATACGTGCATAAGGAGATCAGCGGTGAAATCAGGGAGGACATAAACTGCGCTTGAAAAGCATTCACCTGTAATTCCGCATTGATCTTCTGAAAATCCTTGATTGCTTTTTCCTGACGATTGTATAATACGATCTCATGGAAGCCGCCATATAGCTCGGTAATCGCTCCATTTAATTTACCGAGAGCGTGTTGCTGAGCATGAAATTTCCGCTGGGATCTGCGTACGATAAACTGCGTAATGAAAAGCGCCGAGGGTACCAATAACAGTGCAATGAGCGTCATCGTCAAATTGATCGTTGTCATCATATACACAGCCAGACACAAGGTCATAATCCCGCTGATGATATTGAGAAAGCTCTGCTGGAGAGCATTGGATAAGGTATCTACGTCATTGGTAATCACACTTAAGATATCTCCATACTGATGATTATCAAAATAGCGTACCGGCAATCTGCGCAGTTTTGCCTGTAACGCATCCCGCAGATCATGCATCGCATTTTGGATCGCATCGGTCAGGAAAAAGATCTCGATGATCTGGGCGATCGTCTTTGTCAGACAAAGTGCAAATAAGATCACCAGCAAGCGCAGGATCACATCAAAGCGGATCGAGCGCTGTGCCAAAACATCCGCTGTTAAGGCAGAAGTGATCTCGCCCTCTACGCTCGGCGTGATTGACAATACCACACAAGTCAATAGCACCATACCTATCGCACATAAATAGCCCCACTGATATGGTGCAATATAAGGTCTTAAGCTCTGCCATATCGTTTTCATATCAAATTTCTGTTTATTCATGAGACAATTCCTCCTCACTGAGCTGAGAAGCGGCAATTTCATGATAAATGGTACAGCTTTTTAGCAGCTCCTCATGAGTCCCCTTACCGACGATTTCTCCCTCATGCAAAACGATGATCTGATCGGCATCCATGATGGTGGAAATGCGCTGTGCCACCACCATTGTGATCGCATCCGTCGTTTCCTTTTTCAATTCATGACGCAGCTTCGCATCTGTCTTAAAATCTAAGGCAGAAAAGGAATCATCGAAGATATATACCTTCGGCTTGCGCACCAATGCCCGGGCGATGGAAAGACGCTGCTTCTGCCCGCCCGATAAATTGGTTGCCCCTTCGCTCAACATTTCATCAAAGCCCTGTTCCTTTTCACAGATAAATTCATATGCCTGCGCCACCTTTGCGGCATGGATCAATTCCTCCTCACTGGCATCCTCTTTACCAAAACGCAGATTCTCGGCAATCGTCCCCGTAAACAAATTGGCCTTTTGCGTAATAAAACCAATCTGATCACGCCATTGATGAAGGGACAGCTCTTTCAAATTTACTCCATCGATTACGATTGCACCATCACTCACATCATAAAAACGAGGGATCAAATTGATCAGGGTGCTCTTCCCCGATCCGGTGCTGCCGATGAATGCCAATTTTTCCCCTTTATGAACAGTAAAGGATATATCTTTCAACACTGCTTCCTCCCCATCAGGATAGGCAAAGGTCACATGATCAAAGGTGATGGAGGAAACATCATCCACCTTTATCCCCTGCTCCTTTTCCTCAATGCTTGTCGTTGTTTGCAGCACTGCCTCAATTCGTTTGGCGGATACCGCAGCGCGTGGATACATCATAAACACCGTACAAAATAGCATCATGGAAAACATCGCATGAAACAGATATTCATTGAATGCGATCAGCTGTCCGACCGGAAGGGTTCCCCCATCAATCAGCTGTGCCGCGATCCAATAAATCGCCATAGATGCCAGATTCATCAGAAAGAAAAAGATCGGCTGGGTTACGCTCATCAATTTAAACAAGCGCTTGGAATGGCGCATATAGTCCTTATTTGACACATCAAAGCGCTTTGCCTCATAAGTATCATTGTTAAAGGCGCGAATCACCCGGATTCCTGTCAAATTTTCCCGGGAAATACGATTTAATGCGTCGATCGCCGCCTGCTGATGCTCAGAGATCGGTTCAGAAATACGTGCCACCATCGTAACCCCAAAGATGATCATCGGAATGGTTGCACCGATGATCAAGGACAAGGGCAGGGAAGCACGAATTGTCATAATCATGCTTAACACCGCCATCACCGGAGTCATTAATGCTGTCCTTAACAGTACATTCACAAACATCTGTATCTGAAAGGCGTCATTATTCGTTCTTGTGATCAACGAGGAAACCCCGAATTGATTGATCTCATGAGTGGAAAAGCTTTGCACCTGAGCGAAAATATCATTGCGCATATCCCTTGTGATCGAGGTGGAAATCCTTGCGCAGCAATATCCCAATAAGATTGTTCCTGCCACACCGACCACAGAGATCACTGCGATCAACGTCCCCATCTGAAACAGATAATTTTGATCGCCTTTCGCCACCCCTTCATCTACCATTTGTGCAACAATGGTCGGAATTCCAAGCTCCACCAGCGCAAATCCGAACACCGAGCATACATTCACCGCAAACAATTTTTTATATCTTTTTAAATACGTGAGAATCAAACGCATTGCTATCACTCCTGTCTTATATAGATACGCTGATTTTGATTCAACTACATCTGTATGGCGTAAAAAAACTTATGAAATGTATCATCACGATTCCACCCTATGTTAGTTCTGTTCCCCGCTTTATTTTTCTTCTCTGTTGTCACGAATCACACAAATACATGGATCATACTAGATCTGCCAATCAATCGGTGTGCATCCGTTTTTTATCAAATAGTCGTGTGTCTTGGAAAAATGATGGCATCCGCGGAACCCATAATCCACACTGTATGGACTTGGATGCGAGCTGGTCAAGACCAAATGCTTGGGGTTATGCAACAGTGACATCTTTGCCTTGGCGTTTTTTCCCCATAACAGAAATACAAGCGGTTCCTCCTTTTCATCCAATAAGGAAATGATGCGATCACTTAACTGTTCCCATCCTTGTCCCTGATGGGAATTTGCCGCACCCTTGCGCACCGTCAAGACCGTGTTTAATAACAGCACCCCCTGCTTAGCCCAAGTGCTCAGCTCCCCATGATTGGGAATCGTACATCCTACGTCCTCATGAAGTTCCGTAAATATATTCATAAGGGAGGGTGGCGGTGTCACGCCCTGTTTCACGGAGAAACAAAGACCATGCGCCTGACCTTCTCCATGATAGGGATCTTGTCCCAATATGACAGCTTTTACCTTTTCATACGGAGTATATTTTAACGCATTGAAGATATCATACATATTCGGATAAATCGTCCTTGTCCGATATTCCTGCGCCAAAAATGATCGAAGCCGCATATAGTAGGGCTTTGTGAATTCCTCCTGTAACAGTGTGTCCCAGTCATTACCGATATGAACCATATGTTTACCCTTGATCGCATGTAGCATAGTGTGCTACGATCTGCGATCCCCTTTCTGTTTGTCGTTTGCCTTATGTGGCAGTTTCTTATTCAAAAAAAATCTTCTCTGTTTTCACAAAGAAGATCATTCCTC
>CANPNQ010000061.1 GCA_947575425.1 uncultured Erysipelotrichaceae bacterium | reverse complement strand
TTACAGTATTTAACGAAATTATGAAAGGGAAGCATTTGATTCTAGGAACAGGATTACTTAGATGCTTTCCAAGAGAAGCGGTTAGGATCGCGGATGGATTCATTGGCAAGCATCCCTTATATCCTATGCACAGATAAAAACAGCGATCCATGGTTTACCCATCCATCGCTGTCAATGTCCTATGAAGGAAGATTCTAAAGATGAGATTCCCTCGTCTTTTTCCCTGTCATATAACAGATTCCCATCGTGATCATACACAAAGTGATCCATGAGGTTATGTTGGAGGCATCCCCCGTATTGACACCACCGGCGCTTGTTTGGAGCTGTGTTGAGGATCCCTCATAAGTAATGCCCGGCTGATTCAAATCCCCTTTGTTTTCCGGTGTGGACCCCTGATCATCATTGGATGGATCATCGGGATCTGCCGGATTCATCGTCTCATCGATAAACTTCACTTGAATACAATACTTCTTGGAATCCTCCGTCCATGTGTCCAAATCCATGGATGCATAAGCACAAACCTTGGTGATCTCAAAATCCTCACGCTCGCTGATCTCGATCAAGCCCTCATAGGGAACGTAGCGTTCCACCTCCATACTGCCGATCGTTTCATTGATTCCATAATATAGATGTGCATATTCGGACCCTCGCAAAGCGATCTGCGCCACTTCCCCATGTGAGAATATCGCCATGTCATTGCGCAAAAATTCCTCTTCCTCCTCCGCTGTTTTTCCGGGGAAAGAGAAATACACTGCCTGCAATTCCTCATCTCCGCTCATTGCGGTTGTGCGAATAAATGTGTATACAGACTGAGGCTGATTCATATCCACAATCATCTGATTCGGTGTAAATGTATAGCCTTCCTCCGCCTGTGGCTCTACAGGAATACTATTATCATAAGTTTCTATATCTACTCGTCCATTTTCATCCAAGGCTTCGCTCCGCAAATCTCCATTCACATACATAGTAACTGAGGAAAGCGGATTTCCTGCGTTATCGTGAAATTCCAGTGCAAACAGTAGTGGTGCCGCAATCATATCAGCGCTGTTTTCCTCTTCCCCATACACAAGCAGTTCCTGCATTGGCTCTGCCTCTGTCTCCTGTATATTTTCCTCGCCAAGTCCATCTTCCTTTTGCGTCGCATCGGCGGTATAGCTTGCATTGCTTTCATCCTGCGCATGCAGAAATAACTGATTGCCGGTTGCCACAAATACTGCGATCATGATCACAGCTCCGATCACATATAAGGAATTCCTCAAATAATTTTTCATCATCTTTCGTTCCTTCCATCCATTCGATATACCAATTATACATCTTTCTTTTGTATAAGAAAAGTTTTAATTGGTTATGGTTTCCATATATGCTTTCCTATTCCCCTCTATTTCTTTCAGATTAGACGGTATATTCCAGCATCCTATCTTTTCATTTGAATCCATATGGTATATCATATGATTGAAATGGAGAGAACACTATGAATGTGAAAGAGCTGTTACAACAGAAAAAAGTACAGTATGGAATCATTGCGGCAGTTATCATTCTGATTATCGTTATCATTTTTGCAGTAAACGCAATGAACAAAGTAAAGATTGATTTCAAACTGAATGATTCAATCATTGAATATGGAAGCGATCCAAAATCGATTGACTGGATGAAACAATCTACTACGAATGGAAATAAAATCACCACAGATGAATTTGATACGAAAACAGTGGGACAAGTAGATGTGAAATTTACTGTTTGCTTAGATGAAACTTGCCAAGAGTTTAAAGAGCAAATAGAAATCAAAGATACACAAGCCCCTGAAATCAAGCTAAAGAAAGAAGCACTTGAAATTACTGAGGGTGATGCGTTTGACCCTGCAAGTAATATCGAAGCAGTGAAAGATCCAATCGACGGTGATATTAAGAAAAGCGATAATGAAATCACTAAGGATGGATATGTCATTACAAGTGAGGTGAAAACAGACAAGGCGGGGGAATACACTGTCAAGATTACCGCTTTTGATGTGAACGGTAATAAAACAGAACTGTCTTACAAGGTAACTGTAAAAGAAAAACCGAAAGAGCCTGATACACCAGTCAATACTCCGACAAATAACCAAAGCAATACAGAAGGAAATCAATCTAGCAATGCCAATGGAGGAAATACTACGCAGGAGCAGCCGCATTATCGTACCGATATTGCAAACACATACTTTGCACAAATCAATGCATACAGACAACAAAATGGATTAGAAGCATTACCACATACTGACGAGGCACAAAGTCAAGCAGATCGCAGGGCAATGGAACTGATATCTAATTATGCTCATGATACTTCCATGTGGGGTGAAAATATTGGTATGGGATCAGTAGGATATAATTTTTTTGAAGCATGGAAAAATAGTCATGGACATAATGCAGCAATGTTGGAAGATTCAATGTATGATGGTATGGCAATAAGCGTAGTGGAGTATAACGGTATGTGGTATGCTGTGACGGTCTTTCATAATAAATGGTCTTAGAATCATTCGGACTTATGTGAAAAAATAGATAATCGAGAGGTTATCTTTTTTGATATTTTGCAAAAGGAGCATATATGATCGAATAATAAACTCACAATTCATTTACGTGCTTGGCAGACCTCCCGCCATTCTTCAATCAACGCTGATTGCCAATCAAACGCAAATCACCACATAGGAAAAAACCGACTCTTTCGAATCGGCTTTTTTTCTTCCTATCCATCAATGCTTGAAATGACGTACTCCGGTAAATACCATCGCAATGTTGTGCTGATCACATGCATCGATCGACAGTTGATCCTTGATTGAACCACCCGGCTGGATAATCGCCGTGATTCCGGCTTGTGCCGCCGCCTCCACTGTATCACTCATCGGGAAGAAAGCATCCGATCCCATCACCGATCCCTCAGCCTTTTCCTGCGCCTGCTCAATAGCGATCTTCGCTGCCCCGACACGATTCATCTGTCCCGCACCGACACCGATTGTCATATGATCCTTTACCAGTACAATCGCATTGGATTTCACATGCTTTACGACCTTCCATGCGAATAACAGCTGCTCCATTTCCTCTGCACTCGGCTGACGCTTGGTCACGCATGTCAAAGCTTTCACATCCAGCTGGTGATCATCCATATCCTGCACCAACAAACCGTCATTGACATGGGTGATCTTCCGCTTGGCGCTTGGCTGTAACGTCACATCCAATACCATCAAACGAATATTCTTTTTCTTTGTCAATATCGCAAAGGCTTCCTCACTGAAAGAAGGCGCAATGATGATCTCCAAGAAAATATTCGCCAACTTTTCCGCTACGCTTTTATTGACTTCCTCATTCATTGCCACAATACCGCCGAAGATAGAAACAGGATCTGCCTCATAGGCTTTATCCCAAGCCTCCTCAATCGTATTGCCGATGCCAACACCACATGGATTCATATGCTTCAAGCCAACCACGGCGCATTGTCCTTCAAATTCCTTTAAAATCTCGATTGCCGCATTTCCATCCTGAATATTATTATAGGAAAGCTCCTTGCCATGAAGCTGCTTGGCATTGGCTAAGGAATACTGTGGATTCATATTGCGATAGAATGCCGCCTGCTGGTGTGGATTCTCTCCATAGCGCAAATCCTGAACCTTATCAAAGGTAAGTGTGATACTCTCCGGAAATTTCTCTTGCGTGCGCTTGCTTAAATAATCGGCGATCATCGCATCATAGCGTGCAGTATGACGGAACACCTTCGCCGCCAAACGCTCCCGTGTGGAAAGGCTTGTTTCCCCTGTTTCCTGTAATTCCGCCAATACCCCATCATAATCGCTGGGATCGCAGATCACGGGAATAAAGCGATAATTCTTCGATGCACTCCTTAGCATCGAAGGCCCGCCGATATCGATATTCTCAATGATCTCCTCATGGGTAACGCCTTCCTTTTGAACCGTTTCCTTAAACGGATAGAGATTGACGCAGACCAAATCAATGTAATCGATTTGCAGCTGCTTTAACTGTTCCACATGGGATGCGTTATCCCTGACACATAATAGCGCGCCATGCACTTTGGGATGTAAGGTTTTTACCCGTCCATCCATGATCTCAGGAAAGCCGGTCACATCGCTGATTCCGATAGTAGAAATTCCTGCCTGATCCAATGCGCTCTTTGTTCCTCCGGTGGAGATGATCTCATATCCCAGCTCCACAAGTCCCGAAACAAACGTCACAAGGTTTGTCTTGTCTGATACACTTACCAGTGCCCGTTTCATCATACTTCCTCCTTTATTCGATTTACAACCATTTGTATCACACGGGGAAACATATCATATTCCAATGCATGTACATGCTCCTCCAATGTCTCCAGATCCCACTTGGGATCAATGAGGATCTTTTCCTGATGGATGATCTCCCCACTGTCTACCCCCGCATCCACATAATGAACTGTGACCCCGGTAAACTCTGCCTTGGCTTCATAGGCATCTAGGATGCTGTGAGCGCCCGGGAATGCCGGAAGATAGGCAGGATGCAGATTGATGATGCGATTGAAATATCTCTCTAACAAAACGCTTCCGATAAAGCGCATATAGCCTGCCAGTACAATCAGCTCCACCCCATATTCCCGCAGCTTTTCATCAATCAGCATCTCATATTCCGCCTTGGAAGGAAATGCCTTAGGATTGACATAGATCCATGGAATGTGAAGCTGTTTGGCACGAGTGATCGCATAAGCATCCTCATGGTCCACCACAAGCAATACACAAGCTGCATCCGTGAGCTGTTGCTTCTCTATCGCATGAATGATATTCTCAAAATTAGACCCATTGCCACTCGCAAAAACCGCAATGTTTACCATATGAGCTTCACGCCCTCTTGATCGCTGACTTCTCCGATCACATAGGCATCCTCATTTGCCTCCTTTAACAGAGCCAATGCTTCCTTGACATCATCGGGGTTCACTGCCAGAATAAAGCCGATTCCCATATTGAATACATTTGCCATTTCCGCACGCTCCATCTTTCCATAATACGCAAGCATATCGAAGATCTTCGGTGTGGGAAAAGCGTCCATATGAATGGTAACGCCCATTCCTTCCTTACACATACGCGGCACATTTTCATAAAATCCGCCGCCGGTAATATGGCACATTCCTTTGACATCAATGCGTGACAATACGCGCTTGATCGCTTTGACATAGATCTTGGTTGGGGTCAATAACACATCGCCCAATACCCTGCCATCCAACTCCGCATATGCCTGATGGGGATCCAAATGTGCATCCTTAAATAAAATCTTGCGGATCAAGGAGAAACCGTTGGAATGAACACCGCTGCTCGCAAGTCCGATCAGCACCTGCCCCGGCGCAATGCGTGAGCCATCCAACAGCTTGCTTTTTTCTACAACGCCGACGCAGAAGCCGGCAATATCATAATGATTCTGTGCATACATATCCGGCATTTCTGCGGTCTCTCCGCCGATGAGTGCGCACTCTGCCTGTACGCAGCCATCCGCAACACCCTTTACTAACTGCTCAATCTTTTTCGGTTCGTTTTTACCAACTGCCAAATAATCGAGGAAGAAGATCGGCATCGCTCCTTGAACCAATACATCATTGACGCACATCGCAACCGCATCGATCCCCACGCTGTCATGGCGATCCATCGCAAAAGCGAGCATCAGCTTGGTTCCCACACCATCGGTACCAGAAACCAACACCGGCTCCTGTAGCCCTAGTGCGCTTACATCAAACATCCCGCCAAAAGCACCGATGGAATCTACCGCTCCTTTGACTCTCGTGCGTGCGACATGATCCTTAATCAGTCGTACGCTTTCATAACCGGCCTCTAAATTGACGCCGGCCTCTTTGTATTTTTCACTCATATGCCGCTCCTTTCCCATAGCTGATCCTTCCACATGAGGATCCATCATGACATTGTGAAATTACTTCCTTATTCATGCCGCGAACGATTCTTTTCTGTATGTTCCCTTATCCTGTACCACTTTTACTCTTTCTTTGTTTCCAGCACCGCTCCATAGCTGAACAGGGAAGTCGGATATACCCCATCAAAGCACGATACGCACAGCTCTTTTGTCCCAAATGCTTCCTTCATCTGATCGATGGTGAGGAAACGCAGGGAATCTGCTTTGATAAACCTGCATACTTCATCCACCGATAAACGAGCGGAAATCAACTCATCATAGGTGGAGGTATCTACACCATAGAAACAGGGACTCTGAAAGCCGGGAGAGGCAATGCGCACATGGACTTGCGTTGCGCCTGCTTCCTTTAGCAGCTGTACGATTCGCTTTGAGGTCGTACCGCGCACGATCGAATCATCAATCATAAATACCCGCTTTCCATTCACTATACTGCGAACGGCGGACAGCTTCATCCGCACCCCGCGTTCCCTTTGTTTCTGGGTCGGCTGAATAAAGGTCCTTCCTACATAGCGGTTTTTGATCAATCCGATCTCATAAGGCAAGCCGATCTGTTCGGAAAAACCAATCGC
>CANPNQ010000060.1 GCA_947575425.1 uncultured Erysipelotrichaceae bacterium | reverse complement strand
ACATGTGGATGGAACGGATAGAGGTAAAAATGATAATGAAATCCAAAGAGAAGATACACAAAAACGACAGAAGAATCTGCCACTTGCTTGATCTGCTGTTATGTTTCATACGGAAATACTATAGCGATCGCCGATAAAGCCATCACTGCACATCATCGCCATGCGATGCTCACACAGAATACGATTGGATTCTACTACATCGCCCGTTAGGATAAACGCAATCAAAAGGGGCGATCCTTATACTTAAAATATCCTCTCCATCTTCAGCGAAAGCATCTGCTGGGGATAAACAAAGACACCTCCGGATGGAAGTGTCTACATGACGCTCTATATTCGCTCTCCTATAAAACAAGATACTATGCTTATACGTGATACATGCGATCGAAATACTTCGCCAACAATGCATCGTTATATTCCGGTCCGCCATCGATATTCTGTGATTTGAATACCGGCGGGACAATTCCCTCCTCCAGCAGCATCTGCGACGCGCGGCAAACCGCTGCCTGAACCAATACCGCTGTCGTAATCGCAGACATACCGCAGATCTTGGTGTCCAAACCATTTAATTCGATCATCGCATCTCCATCTGCGACACAATTATCCAAAACGACATCTCCAAATTCATATAAATTCTTACCGGAGGAATGCTTGGAAGTCAGCTTCTTGCTTGCTCCCAAAGAAGTGATCACAACAACCTTAGCGCCCTTTTCTTTTGCTCCGATCGCAATTTCGATCGGTAAAGGGTTTCTGCCAGAATTAGAGATCAGCACAACGACATCATGCTCACGCACATCTACCTTCTTCATAAAGCTGGAGCCAACCCCCTCAATTCCTTCATAGGCTCCACCTGCCGGTTCCTTAATCTGCTTGGTTGGAATAAAGCCACCGGCTCTGAAGCATAATTCACTGGCACCGGCCTGAGAATGACCGGATCCAAATGCCTGAAGCATACCACCGTTTTTCAGCGCATCCGCAAACAAGCGAGCCGCCTTTTCCACATTTTCCTTTTGCGTTGTTTCTAACTGATGAACCAAATCGATGACACAACTGTAAACCTTGAATATTTTATTCTTCTATATTCTAATGCTTATGAATAATTATGTCAATACTTATTTGATATTTTAGAATAAAATATTCAAAAGTCATTTGAAAATAGTAACACCCTTTGATATAATAAGCCTATATGAGAGGTATTTTTTATGTTTCTATCTAAACTAAGCACTGTCAGAAATGCACTGACACCGGCTGAAATACAAATAGCGGATTATGTAAGAGCGCATATTCATGAGATCAAGACGACCACCTCACAAGAGCTGGCAGAGATTTTAGGAATTGGTCAATCCACAATCATTCGTTTTTCCAAAAAGCTGGGCTATGCCAGTTTTCGTGAGTTTCTGGCAGATGTGGCTGCGGAGCAAGCCCATGAGATCATTGAGGCAGAGATCGGCATCCATGAGGACAATACATCCACTATCAAAAAGATTGTATTGCAAAGTCAGGATATCGTAGAAATTACAGCACAATGCAACGATGCAGCCCATTTGGGCAAAGCCGCAGAACTGTTGAAACATGCAGATTTGAATATTCTGTTTGGTATTGGGAGCTCCAATTTATTTGCGGAATATCTGGCGAATCAACTGACGAAGATGGGGATTCGCTGTCTGACCACAAACAGCTCCCATACCGTCTATTCTCTGATTGATAACGCAAGCCGCAATACCGTTGTCTTTCTCATTTCCGAATCAGGAGAGACCAAAGAAGTATTAAAGGCCGCAAAGCTGGCAAAAAAGAAAGGTCTCATTGTGATTGCGATGACAAGACGCATTCACAATTCCCTCTATGAACATGCGGATGTGATATTAAAGACCGTCAGCTTTGATACAAAAACAAGACTGAATGTCACAACCATGCGCTGTTCCCAACTCTTTTTGATTGATGCCCTCTATCTGTTGATCATGAAAAGTGATTTTGTACATTTTGATGAAATCATTGATCGCTCGGAAACACTGGCAGAGATCCACAAGGGTATGTGAAAAAGAAAGAATTGCTCGCACATGGATCATGGATATAAAAAAGCCTGAAAATACATTATCTTCTAATGTTATTTTCAGGCTTTTGCTTTCTTCGCATATGTGACAAAGCATTTCTCCGCTGTTTATTTCCATTCCTTTTTTGAGCGAATCTCCTCAGAGCGGGATTCTGAAAGGCTGACGATCTCATAGCCCCTGCATGTGCGGGTAAATACATGTTCTCACTCTTTGATCTGACCTTAGGTAATTTTAAAGTCAGGACAGGCAACCTGAATGGCAGTATGCAACGCCTCGTCTTTTTCGATCTCTGCCAATAACAGCTCTGCCAAAGGAATTGCAAATAAAAAGTAAGCACATAACATCCATATCAGATACAGAAACTATTACCAACTGGTTGTTAGCTATATCCATCCATGAAACCAAAAAGCCCCATAACTGGGGCTTTCTGATACTTGGATAAATTCTTTGACAAACGCTTGTAATTAACGCTTGGAGAACTGTGGTGCACGACGTGCCGCCTTCAAACCGTATTTCTTACGCTCTTTCATACGGGAATCGCGCGTTACAAATCCTGCTGCCTTCAATGCCGGGCGATAATCGGCACTCGCTTCCATCAAAGCACGTGTGATGCCATGACGCATTGCGCCTGCCTGACCGGTATAACCGCCGCCTTTGACATTAATCTTGATATCAAACTGATCCAAGGTCTCTGTCAGCTCTAATGGAGAACGTACCACCATGCGTAATGTCTCCATCGGCAAGTATTCTTCCAACGTCTTTCCGTTAACTGTAATATTTCCCTTACCCGGAGTCATGAACACACGGGCAACAGAGGTTTTACGACGTCCTGTACCATTGTAAGTCACTGTATTTTTCTTCGCTGCCATCTTTCATATCCTCCTTACTTAATCACAAGCTCAACAGGTTTTTGAGCTGTGTGCGGGTGCTCACTGCCCTTGTAAACAAACAAATGCTTACGCTGAACATCACCCAGCTTCGTGTGAGGTAACATACCGTGAATGGCTCTTTCCACCCACTCCACAGTGTAGTTTTCCTTCATGTTTCTGGCTGTACGCACACGCATACCGCCTGCATAACCGGAATGGTTATAATAATTCTTACCATCCAGCTTATTGCCTGTCATTTCAATTTTATCTGCATTGACTACGATTACATAATCTCCGCAATCTACATTGGGAGTATACGTTGGCTTGTGCTTTCCTCTCAATACCGATGCAACTTCCGTTGCCAATCTTCCTAATGTCTTTCCGGTTCCGTCTACCACGTACCAAGTACGCTCAACCTCTGCCGGCTTGATAAATGTCGTCTGACGCATAATATTTACATCCTTTCCTAAGTAGTTTCCGGGGCTACAAAGGCGATTTAAGCCGCTCTTAATTGTACTGTTTTATTGCGCTAAAGTCAATAGAAACTTTGTAAAATATACCATAAATCAACACAAATGCCATTCGCTCGGTCGTCTTTCTACACTCTTTATCATAAGAAACCGCCGATCCGCTCTAAAATCCTTTCATTTCCATATGATCCACACGCTTGATCTCCAGCACCTCATCCAAATAATGCACTGCCTCATTCCAATTTGTCTCCATATCCAAGCTGTGATTATCATGCGCATCCACACCGATGATCGCTGTATTCCCCACATCCTTTGCGATCTCCCAAAAGCGATGATGCGGATATTGTTCCTTCCCCTCCAAGCCGCTTAACCGCAAGCCTTCCAAATTGTATTCCAACGGAATGTGCAGTTGCTTCGCCGCTTCACAGATCGTGCGAGATGCTCGCTCACTTGCTTCATCGAAGCGATCGCGTCCCCGCATAAATACATCTGGATGGCACAAATAAGCATACAGACCACTCTCCATTCCCCTGATACAATCCTCTACATAGCAATCGAGATAATGATCATCTGCGCAAACCCTTCCATAATAGATTTGTAATTCATCACTTTGATAAAAGTGATTGCCAAACAGAATATAATCCAGCTGCTCCTGCTTTACAAATTCCTTCAGCCAATCCATATAGCGGGGAAAATACTCCGCCTCAAGCCCAAGCAATATTTCAATTTGACCCCGATACTTTTCCTTCAGCGCCAAAACACTTTGCTTATAATCCTGAAACTGCTCCAACTTCATCCGCATACCGGCCACATAATCGCTGGCATAATTCCATGGCGTATGATCGGAAAAACCGAGGATCTCAAACCCTCCGGCAATGGCGCTTCTCACATAATCTTCATCACTGCCGCGCGCATGATGACAGCGCGTGGTATGCGTATGATAATTCGCTTTCATCTTCCTTACCTCCATAACTAACCCAAACCAAATACAAGCCTTGCGGCGATGCCTTATAACGACATGCCTGCTTATCCTTGCTTTCCAGCATACGTCGAATTTCCTCTTTCCTGAGGCGATGCTTGCCTGCCTCGATCAGCGTCTGTGCCAGCATCCGTACCATATAACGCAAAAATCCGTTGCCGATAAAGCTCATGCGTAAGAACCCGTCCTCCTCTTTGATATCCAAACCATAAATCGTCTTGATCCGCGGCTTTCGCGCATCGATCTTCGCACTGGTAAAGCTGGTGAAATCATGCGTTCCCAGAAATAGTTGTGCGCATTCCCGCATATACGCAACATCCAGCCTCTCTTTTTCCAATGCCATATACTTTTGGATAAAGGGATCGTGGATGCGATCCGTAATCAAATACTCATAACGCTTGGCTATGGCGCTAAATCGGGCATGAAAATGACTATCTGTCAGCTCTGCCTTTTGAATTCGGATATCCTTGGGAAGCATACTGTTCAATGCCGCACACCAATGGAATTCATCCAGTTCCTTCTCACTGTCAAAATGAAACACCTGACCTATGGCATGCACATAGGCATCGGTACGTCCGCTTGCGGTAATACTTACCGGATGCTTGTGCATCTTGCTCAATGCCTCCTCAATCACGACTTGAATGCTGCGTGCATTGCTTTGGCGCTGCCATCCACGATAAGCAGAGCCATCATAGGAACAAATCATCTTTATGCGCTGCATCATCATTACAGCACCCATGCCATCGTAATCAACATTCCCAGCAACAAGAAGCTGAGCATCAAGGTGAAGAAATCAGCACCTCGCATTTTCAGCTGCTTATAACGAGTTCTTGTATGATCCGGCACATATCCGCGTGCTTCCATCGCGTTGGCAAGATCATCCGCATGCTGAAATGCAGAGACAAACAAGGGAACGATCAGGGATAGAATTGCCATGATTTTTTCTTTTAGCTTACCCTCTTCCATATCCACACCGCGAGAGGCCTGCGCCTTCATAATCCGCTGCGTTTCCTCGATCAATGTCGGAATGAAGCGAAGTGCTATCGAGATCATCATCGCTATTTCATGTGCCGGAACATGGATCACCTTCAAAGGTGTCATCAGATCCTCAATGCCCAAAGTCAATTCCAAAGGCTTGGTTGTTGCTGTCAGCACCGTTGTCAGCATAATCATCAGCATCAAACGCACGACAATATAAAGCGTCTGTAAGATCGCCCCGCTGTATACCGCAAAGGAACCGATGGTAAACAAAAGCTCGCCGTCATGTAATACAAGGATATTGATAATTAACAGAAATACCAACATAAACAACATTGGCTTCATTGATCTCCACAGAAAGCGCAGCTTCAGCTTTGCCAATAGCGTCAGCAGCAATACCGCAGCCGCAAGGATACCATACCCCAGCCATCCCGCCGGCATGAAAATCGCCACCATCATCACGATCAGACACAGAATCTTTGTTCTTGGATCCAAGCGATGAATCACAGAATCTAAGGGTAAGTACCTTCCCAGCGCAATGTTATTCATGCGTCTTCACCTCCCTTGCCAACGCCTTGGTAAGCTCCTCCAAGGTAAGGATGGTACAAGGCAGTGAGAAGCCGCGTTCAATGAGTGCTTCCCGCAGACGGATCACCGCTGGAGGATTGATACGCAATCGCTGAAGTATACTTACATCCTGAAAAAAGGATTTCGTGTCGCTTTTTGTCACAACGTGTCCTTTTTCCATCACCACGACCTCATCACAATATTGCAAAACGTGTTCCATATCATGAGTCACTAAGAGAATTGTTTTATGATACTCCTGATTTAGCTTCACAAATAAACGCATCATATCCTTGGCGCCCTGCGGATCTAAACCAGCTGCCGGCTCATCCAATACAAGCACATCGGGATCCATCGCCAAAATACCGGCGATAGCCACACGCCGCTTCTGCCCGCCTGATAGCTCAAACGGACTGCGCTCCAAATACGATTCATCCAATCCAACCAATGAAATCATCTCACGTGCCTTTGCCAAGGCATCCTCCTCATTCATCCCAAAATTTTTCGGGCCGAATGCAATATCCTGTGCGATCGTTTCCTCAAACAGCTGATATTCGGGAAACTGAAATACCAAACCAACCCTCTTGCGCAGCTGCTTCAAGTGCTTGGGC
>CANPNQ010000059.1 GCA_947575425.1 uncultured Erysipelotrichaceae bacterium | reverse complement strand
GATCCGATTGTCGCTGCCGACGATGCAGGCTCCCACCTGTGTACTGGGATCCTTACTGCGTTTGGCAGTCAGCTTTGCGATTGCCATGAAATAATCATCCCACGCAAGATAATCTTTTCTTTCTTTATTTTGTTTTTCCATAATATTTACTCCTTTGTTTCATTAGTATAGCATAGAATCATCACCCCGTCCATGAAATGCAGAAGAGAAAAATCGAATCGAAGGAAGGCTGTGTAAAGCAGATCAAAGACAATGATATGCTGGATGGAAAATGGATAGGAAAGGGAAGGAATCCATGCTGCTTTTTTACATTGACGTAAAGTAATGGTATCTTTTTGAACGATTTTATTGTATATTTATATTATGAGGAAAATAAACTTTGGATAAGGTGATGTGATGAAAAAAGGCAGATGGATCTTGGGGATTATGGTCTTGATCGGAATCATAGGAGCTGCTTCATGGATGATAGGTTATGAAGAGGTAGAACCTGCAATGATGGAGCGATTTTCCGGTGTTGTCAGGCAATATAGCGAAGAGAATCTGACCCTGCAAGATGGAGAAGGAAGCGTGTGGTCCTGTCATGTAGCAAATGCCTCTTTTCACAGGGATGACAGCGTAGATGCTTGGTATACACCAGAGGATGAACAGACAAATCAGCCATGCCAAATCGTCTATTATGAATATACAGGAAGATGGGATGATGTCCCTGAGGAATGGATGGATGATGGTATATTTGCCGCATATTACAAGCCTGCTTATCGCAAATTAAAGGAAATGAGTTTAGAGGAAAAAATCGGACAGGTTTTATTGGTGCGATATCCGGATGGCGATGCGATTCGCGCGCTGCGTGACTATCATCTGGGCGGTTATCTGTTTTTCGCTAAGGATTTTCAATCCAAGAGTGAACAGGAAGTAAAGACAATGATCCAAGCAGTACAAGATGCTTCTGCCACCCCACTTTTAACAGCGATTGATGAGGAGGGGGGAATCGTTGTACGGGCAAGCAGTCAACCTCATTTAAGGGAAAGCGGATTTTTAAGTCCTTCCGCTCTTTATGAGGCTGGAGGCATGGAGCTTATTTATGAAGATACGATAGAGAAAAGCGCCTTTTTGAGCAATTTGGGATTAAATCTGAATTTGGCTCCGGTGGTAGATGTTGCGACGAGTGCCTCAGATTATATGTATGAACGCACGCTGAAGCAAAATACGTCGCTGACCTGTGAGTATGCAAAAACTGTGATACAGGCAAGCAAGGGAACGAGTGTTTCCTATACGATGAAGCATTTTCCCGGCTATGGAAACAATGCGGACACGCATGTTGGCGAAGGCTATGATGTACGCAGCTATGAGGACTTGTTACAGTACGATATCCCACCCTTTGAAGCAGGCATTACGTCAGGAGGGGAAGCGATTCTTGTATCGCATAATGTGGTAAGCAGTATGGATGATTCAAATCCTGCCTCGCTTTCTCTCGAGGTACACCGCTTTTTACGTGAGGAGCTTGGCTTTAGCGGCGTGATCATTACCGATGATATTGCCATGGATGCATTGGACAATGTGAGCGACATCGGCGGCAAGGCGATGATAGCTGGAAATGATCTGATCATCACTACGGATTATGTACAGTGCTTTGATTCCATCCAGACGGCGATAGAAAACGGAACCTTAAAAGAAGAACAGCTGGATCAATCCGCCTTTCGTATATTGGCTTGGAAGTATGCAAAGCAGTTGATGTCAGATAAGTAAAAAGCATAGCGGGGGAGGGAATGAGATAGACTCCTAGTGATGATAAGCACCGTCAATTGGTTTTCTTTCATTATGATATTACAATAAAAAGACCCCTTATTTTTGGCAAGCAGGGGATCTTTTCTATTGTTGCTTATGTTTGACTCATTTCCTTACTACGAGCTGCGCATGCCTTCATTGCCTCGATCAAGGCGCTGCGCATACCTTTTTCTTCCAGCTTGGAAACCGCTTCTATCGTAGTGCCTCCCGGAGAGCATACCATATCCTTACATTCTCCCGGATGCATTCCTGTTTCCAATAATAGCTTTGCGGATCCCAGCACGGTTTGGGCAGCGAAATGATATGCATTCTTTCGATCCATTCCCAGCATGACAGCGCCATCACCTAAGGCCTCGATGAACATAAACACATACGCCGGCGCAGAACCACTGACCGCTGTTACTGCATCCATCCAATGCTCCTCAACCTCACATGCCTGACCAAAGCTTTTTAAGATTTGCCATACGATCTCCCGATCTGCTTGCTTCATCTGTTTTGAAAAGCTGACCGCACTCATTGCCTCTAAGACCAAGGCGGGAGTATTTGGCATCACTTTGGCTACTTTGCATTCTTTGCCCATCATCTCATGCATATCGGCAATGGAGATCCCTGCCGCAATATCGATCAGAATCACATCCTCTTTAAGGTAATCCTTAATTTCATCGATGATTTTGCTATAGAGATAGGGCTTTACTGCCAACACAAGGATATCGGCATGTGCAGCGACCGTTTCATTGTCACTGATGTAAAAATCATAGATACTGCTTAGCTCCTGTAGTTTTTCGGGGTGGGCGTTGGAGACGATCATTTGATCTCCTTCCACAAGCTCTGCTTTCATGATGCCTTCGACCATTGCTTTCCCCATATTTCCGCATCCGATAAAGCCGATTGTTTGATTCATACTGATTCCTCGCTGTTTCCTTCATAATAGCGAATCAGGCTTTGCGTACCGTCATTTTCATATCCCTGCTTTGCCAGTTCTTCATAAATGGCGCATACACTATCCAGCATTTCCAAACGCTGCCCCTGTTCCTTCATCACGGATTGAATGATATGCATGTCTTTGATAAAGTGCTTGATAAAGAAGCCCGGCGCAAAGTCTTTTGCCAGAACACGGGGAGCGGTATGATTAATTTGCCAGCTTCCTGCCGCACCTGTGCTGATCGCTTCCAGCATCTTGGCTTCATCTAAATGATTCCTTCGTGCATAATAGATCGCTTCACTCATTGCCGCAACCGCACCCGCCACGCAGATCTGATTGCATGCCTTCGTGTGCTGACCGCAACCGCACTCCCCCATATAATGAGGGGTTCCCATTCGCTGAAACAATGGCAGCACCTTTTCATAAACAGCGCTGTCACCGCCGACCATACTCGACAGTGTTCCTGCCTTGGCACCGCTGTCTCCACCGGACACTGGTGCATCCAATACAGCGATTTCTTTCTGTTTTCCTTTCTCGTATAATTGCTTTGCCAGCGTAGGTGAGGAGGTTGTCATATCCACTGCAATACTGCCTGCCTTGGCATTCGCGAATATCTCCTCAAATACAGCTTCCACATCTTGGGGATATGCGACCATTGTAAAGATAACATCCGCATTCTTAACGCACTCTGCGATTGTATCACATACGATAATTCCCTTTTTTTCATATGCCAGTGCCTTTGCTTTGGTGCGATTATATGCATAAACCTCATGTCCTGCCGCTTGGATATGGCACATCATAGCACCGCCCATGATTCCTGTTCCGATCCATCCAATCACCATAATAACAGCTCCTTTTCCTATTACCTGTTTTCATGAAACAGCTTCTGCCAGTAAGATACCATAAATCACTCATTTGGACAAGTGGTTCTATGGTTGTTATGGAAAAAAGCCGGAAAAATGGAAGAATATGCCGGGGCGCAAGAAAAGGCAGAATGGGGGTTGTGAAATGAAACAAGGAAGATGATCAGGAAGAAAATTGCTTTCTGTGCATAGGCAGGAGGGAAAAGGTGATACTAATAAAGGTGATACTAATTGTAAGGATGTGATAGGATGGAGCGTAAGACCCTTGGCAAAGTGCTGGTCTCTTGTATTTGTTTTTTGGCTCTTATTTATGCGTTGGCAAGCATGGATCGATCCAATCGTTTACATCGTGACGATACCGCGACAATGGCACCGCAGAGTGATCAGACAAGCAGGTCAAATCATCCATCGGCACCGCAAAAGATCATGTATTTGACTTTTGATGATGGACCAAGCAAACACACGCAGGAGGTATTGGATATTTTAGATCAATATCAGATCAAGGCAACTTTTTTCGTGACAGGAGCGGATGAGGCATCCTTTGATTTGTTAAAGCAGATTCATAACCGGGGTCATGCTTTGGGAATTCATACCTATTCTCATTCCTATGAAACGATTTATAGCAGTATAGATGGCTATTTTCAGGATGTGGAAAAGGTGGAACACCTGATCTATGAAAAGACAGGGATCACAACGCATATTCTGCGTTTTCCCGGCGGTTCCTCCAATACGATATCCCGCAAATATCAAGCAGGCATCATGAGTGAACTGGCAGCGGAATGTGAAAAGCGAGGATATGCGTATTATGATTGGAATGCGGAAAACGGAGATGGTGATCCCGCTGTAAGCGCAGATGCACTATATGAAACAGCAATCAAGACAATCAAGGGTAAGGATGAGGTGATGATGTTAATGCACGATGGGGCGGGAAATGGCAATACCGTACAAGCATTGGATCGTATTTTACAGGAACTCATGGCGCAAGGCTGGGAATTTCGCATCATTGAGGAAAGCGATGACATGCCGATATTTCATCATACGATCGCCAATTAAGCAGGTTGGATCGAAAAGCGATATCTGTTGTATTTGATATAAGAGCGGATCATGCAGAGATCATCTTCATAGAAACAGGATTTAGCATAGACAGAGAAAAAAGAGGATAGTGCAGGCAATGGATGATCACGCATAGGTTTGCCATATCTTATCCTCTTTTCTCATTATCCGATATTCTGTAATGAGTATCGATTGTCGCTCTCGATGCCAAAGAAAGCAGCTTTCTTATTTCATCAGCTCGGCACCGCTTTTCCACGCCTGTCCGATCTTTTCTCCGATCGCATAGTATCCATTTTGAAACTGATCAAATACAAATGCGTTCAGCTTGGTAGGGTCCACCCTGCCCCATTCATCCAGCACAGATTCTTCTGCCAATACATTGACGATTTCTCCTAATACGCGAAAGCCATATGCCGTATTCTGACATTCCTTCACCTTACATTCTAAGGTCAAAGGAAATTCAGTGATAATCGGGGCGTCCACAAGCGTACTTTTTTGAGCGTGCATATGCGATCTCTCAAATTTATCTGCCATCGTATTGGCACTTGCGATACCAAAGAAATCTGCCTCTTTCAAGTGATCAATATCGGCGATGCTGAGTGTGAAGGCTTTGCGCAGCTTGATATTTTTCGCTGTTTTATGATCCTCATCGATATTTAGGGCCACCATATTCTCAGCACAAATTCCACCCCATGCCATGTTCATCACATCGATCTGTTCCTTTTCATCATATGTTGCGATCATAAGAACCGGCATCGGAAATACATAAGGTTTTACACCTAAGCTTTTTAACATCATTTTTTCCTCACTTTCTTTTCCTTCCGTGTCATTTGACAACCAAAGACAAGTCTATTATAATGAATAAGGTATAAAAAACAAGTACCCACTTAAAGGTTAGGTACTTACACAGGAGAAAGCATATGATCGAAAATTATATTGAGGATGCAAACTTTGCGGAAACAGGCTTCAGCTATACGTTATCACTGATTCAAGGAAAATATAAACCGGTTATCTTGTATTGTCTGATGGAGTATCAGCCGGTGCGCTTCAATGCCTTACAGCGATACTTGAAGAAGGTCTCAGACAAGACGTTAAGTCAGAATTTAAAGGAATTGGAGCGAGATGGCTTAATTATCAGAAGGATGCATCCGCAAATTCCTCCCAAGGTGGAGTATTCACTGAGTGAGCGGGGCGCTTCTTTGATGAAGGTGTTAGATGCACTTTGTGAGTGGGGAGAGGCAAATCGTGAGTAAGGAGATAGGTGCGATGATATCAATAGATACCAGCTGTATTGATGCTTATTTGAAACGTATCCTGCCCGATCAAGACGCTTGGTATTATAAGCAGATCGGCGGTTATCATCCTGTGTCGGATCAGCGTCAAGAGGTGTGTGATTACCTGTGTAAGGAGCTCATGCAATATGAAAGTTTTCCTGTGTGGAATCGGGAATTGACGCGATTCTTGTTTCAAGATGTGGCAGAGATGCTGCAAGGATTGACGATCATGCCGATCATCGGAAGTGCGCCTTACCTTGATGCGGGGATCATTTCGCATCATGAAAAGCCGGTATTATGGATTGATCTGCTTCATATTGCGGATTATACACAGCGTGTCAAAGAGATGTGTTATATCCTGCATAATCTGTGTCATATGCATCTGTTGCGATATATGATGGGAAAGTGCTTCTCTATGCCGAATGATTATCACAAGCTGTTAGCTTATCGTTTTTTTACAGAGGGCTTCGTCTTATATCTGTCATGGAATGAGGATCATTCCCGTTATGTATTTGACGCTCCTGCTTATGCAAAGCGCAAGCAGCGTGCTTTTGCTATGGTGGAGGCAGCACAGCACATAGAAGAAGCGGATCTTCAAAAACAAATCCTGCATACACTGACAAACGGAGATCTGTGGGATCGCTTCCCCGATGTGGCAGGGATGTTTTTCTGTGCTGCGCTGTATCAGGAGGATGGCA
>CANPNQ010000058.1 GCA_947575425.1 uncultured Erysipelotrichaceae bacterium | reverse complement strand
TCGTTTATAAAATAAGCGATGCTCATCACTGATCATATAGACTGAACCCGATTGTACATACAATGCTTGTCCTTCAGTCAAAAAGGCATCAAAATCAATGATTTTCTCTCCTTCATAGCCTTCTGCCGCACTCATATAATTATCATTCATATTGAACAAAGGAAAGCCCAGCACCAGCCCCACCGCTATGCATAAAAAGGCATACATGAACTTTTTCATAAAACACATCCCTTTCTCTTGTTTTATCTTCTCGGATTCATTTCTGTCATTGACGAATCACGCACATATAGAATAGAAATAGCATACTGGGGACAGAAACCACGTGCAAAAGGTTTCAAAATATCAAGAAAATTTTATACTTTTTTCTTCTTTCAATATATAATATAATTTACATATTTTTCTAATTATTTTGAAGAATTGTATTATAATTTTAATTATATGTAATTTTTATAAAACAGTCAAGCAATTAAAACGTATGAATCACCACATTCATACGTTTTTCTTATTCTATCAATAATAGAAACTCTCTTTCCCACCCTTTTTCCTTTAGCATTTGATAATACTGATCATTCGCATTGCGCAATGCCCCATAGATCGCTGTTATGCTATCGATATCTTCTTTGCTCTTCTCTTTCATTTGCTTCTCATCGTTTGCCCAATTCAAACAGACATAATAGGCTTCCTTTGACGTTGTCACATGGATATCCTCATAGGTATAACTACCGAATGACTTTCTTAGTCCTTCCGCTTGTGGATGGGGGATCTCTTCGTTTTCCATCGGCTTCGTTGCCAGTTCCTGATACTGTGCCGCCTGTTCCTGTGCTTCTTGATAATCCGATATTGCCATTGCGCCACCGGATATCGCCAATACGGTAAGCGAAGTTACACACGCCACATTGACAGCCTGCCCCATAAAGAAATCAGATACCTTCTGTTTCAGAGCCACGCTGAAATTCGCTAAGGAAACTGCGGTAAGAGTAGGAAACAGCGCATCCACACGGAAGGAAATACGCCGCTGTTCCGCCTGTTCAAATAATTCAATGCGCCCCTTGAGATCCTCCTTTGCCCTGCGGCAACGTGTCTTTACTGTACCCAATGGCAAATTTAAATATGCGGCAATCTCATTTAATTTCAACTGTTTAAAATAAGCAAGCTCTAATACCTCGCGATATTTATCATCCATCTGCGATAATATCTGCTTCAGCACTTCCTGTTCACTGATAAAATCATTTTCCGCCTGCGGCAGCATATACCTTCGCTTTTCCTCATATTCTCTGACACTTTCCATTTTGGAAGGATCAATCGCATTTTCATTGCGGTTGCGATAGAACAGATTCACGCATTTGGAATGGATGATACGATTCAGCCAGCTGTAAAAATATTGTGGGTCTTTCAGCGATTGAATGGACTTATGTACCTGAATAAAGGAATCCTGTACCACATCCTGTGCATCCGAGCGATCTTTGGTTAATCGATAAGCAAGTGAAATTGCTCTGCCATAATAAGCACGATACAGCTCATCAAATGCACGCTCATCTCCTGCCTGTACTCTTTTTACCAGTTCAATCTCGTGTGCCAGCATATCCTCATCATCCCTTTCCATTCCTCTACTTGCGATTATATCATCATCATTTTTGCTTGTAAATACCACGATCGAATGTAAATATTTCCAACAAAGAGGAATGGTGCGGTAAATAAAGGTTTTTTGCATTACGTAAAAAAAGATAACTTTTTGTTTACCTGTCATTTTATATGACATTTGGATATTGCATGGTAGATAGAGCAGATTCCTTTTTTTATGAAAACAAATTATATGATGGAGGATGCAGCCGATATTCTTTATCTGCTTGATCGTTCGAATCCTAAGGATTTTGACGAGGAGTAGCCAAAGCTTCTTTGAGGGGGACGAGGAAGACAATAGGTGATGGGTGCCTCTCATCCTTTGTGCTTCCTGTATCAGACTCCCGAGGCTTAAAAAAGACGATGCGCTGTTATCACATCGTTTTTTCTTTGTGAGGCAAAGGACTTCATATGGAATATTTACAAGTATAATGTAGTTGATCACATCTTGTTTTCAAAGAGCGATTTTACTTTTCTATCTATGAACTTAGACTTAAAAAGACAAACGACACCATCCGCCTGTGGGATTCCTATTCCCCTCCTCATACAGAAAACCACCCCCACATAGGATCATATCCAAGAATATAAAAAGAAATTATCAAAAAGCATTGACAAGGCAGTTGTTTTGTTATACTGTATTACAGTAAATAATACAGTTAGGAGAAATAGAAATGCTGAAGATCCGAGGTTTGGAAAAGAAATTACAAGAGCAGCTCGTATTGCATGATCTGGATATGGATGTAGAGGATGGATGTATCTATGGTTTGATCGGTCCCAACGGTGCCGGAAAATCAACCCTATTACGCGTCATTGCCGGAGTGTATGAACCAGATCAGGGAACACTGTATATCGATGATCATAACATGCAAGAGAATCTCTCCTGTTTTTCGGATATATTGCTGATCAGTGATGAACCATACTACTTTCACAATGCCACCCTATGTGACATGAAGCATTTTTTTAAGATCGCCCATCCCCATTTGGATGAGGAATACTATCATCACTTGGTCAAGCTCTTTGATCTCAATGATCAGCAGCCTTTACATAAATACTCCAAGGGCATGAAGCGGCAGGCTTTTTTGATTCTCGGCTTATGCAGCACCCCGCGTTATCTGCTTTTGGACGAAGCCTTCGACGGTTTGGATCCCCATATGCGAATGCTGTTTAAAAAGGAAATCGTAAACCGACTGGAGGAAAAAGAGATGAGCGTCATCATCTCCTCTCATAATTTAAAAGAAATGGAGGAGATCTGTGATCGTTTCGGCATTTTGGAGCAAGGAAAATTGATCACCTCCGGCAATATGAGTGAGCGTCTGTCCCTAGTCCATCGCTTCCAGCTGGCATTTAAGGAGCATGTCAATGAAGGGATGTTCGATGCATTATCCCTGCTTTCCATCTCCATTGATTCACGCATCGTAAATTTGGTTGCGGAGGGTGAATTGCAGGAATTACAGGAAGCATTACAGCGCCTGCATCCACTCATGATGGAGACGCTTCCCGTAAGCTTGGAGGAAGTATTCGTTTATGTGATGAAACAAAGAGAGGAGGAGCGTCATGGAGATCAAGAACTGGTTGAAACCGTTGTTTCTGAGTGATCAGGAAAAGGCATATGCGAAGCATTATATGCGCACAAACAATCGTCTTGCGATTGTTGCGGCATTGATTCTGGTCTTATTTGTCATGGGTTATATTATGCCTTCCATTCTGATCCATGCAGCTTTGTCTTTATTTGGCGGAGCGCCCGGCACTACCAACGGAGAAAAGGTTGCTTCTTTGTTTATCAGTATTTGCATTCTTGCCTATGTCCTGCCAATGTATCAGTTTCGCTTTCTGATGAAGCGATCTAGCAGTGATCTATATTTGTCTTTGCCCATTGAGAGAAAGCGCTTATTCTATGTACATTATCTGATCGGTCTGCTTTATATGGCGTCTGTGGCAGTATTGGAATACATCCCGGTAGCGTTCTATTATTATGGAAACAGGATCGGCATCACAATCGACAGCACGTGGCATGCGCCATTATACGGTACGTCGGAAACATTGATAACTACATTGCTTCTGCTTGTCATTTTTCTAGTGCTGGGAATTTGTCTGTATACCTTTTTCACCTGCTTTATCGTTCGCTGTCATACGATGCTGGATGGCATACTGATCTGCGCTATATATACGCTGTTACCGCTGATCATCTTTTACTCCATGGGCTTTTTCCTCTCCAACATTTCAAATGAGCTCTTATATTCCGTGGAAAGTTATCATTTTTCCTATATGAGTCCCTTGGCAAATATACTGGTGGCTCTGACCTCTTTGCCATGGCAGATGAATGCATGGGTCCGCTTATTTTTTGAACCGACCATCACAACCGATTATACCTGCATGTTATTGGGAATGGAGCTGCTTGTATGGTTGATCCTTGGTGTGATCTGTTATCGCAATGCAAGCAACTACTTTGTCCATCTGAAAAGCGAGGACAGCGAGCAGCCGACCAAATCGCCGCTTACCTATCCGATCCTGATTCCACTAGTGACCTTTCAGCTTCTGCTTATCATAGGAAAAGGAAAGCTCATCTCCTTCATGATATGCATTCTGTTTGTATGCTATCTGATTGCTCATTTTT
Organism: uncultured Erysipelotrichaceae bacterium; assembly: GCA_947575425.1. Lineage (GTDB taxonomy): Bacteria > Bacillota_I > Bacilli_A > Erysipelotrichales > Erysipelotrichaceae > C-19. The sequence goes on along the minus strand of CANPNQ010000058.1, from coordinate 2,403 downwards.
TTGCCCAGCGCAAAATAACCATCCATGTGCGAATGATCGCGATCTATGGCGCATTGGTGTTGACAAGCAGCGCTTTGCATCATTGGTTGGTACGCACCAATTTATTCGCTATGATCTATGAAATTCCTCAAGGAGATGAAGTAGAACTCATCCGATTAGAAATCATAGATCAGAATCTGAACTATTATGTCTCCGCAGATATCACAAATCAAACGGTAAAAGAAGACATTCTTCAGGCGCATGCGCAATGGCTTCCCTATACCACAAAGGAACAGTCATGGAATTATATCCAAGGTCATATCACCATCTGTTATCTTCTGACAAACGGGGAATATGTGAATCGATATTATCTGTTTGATGAAGCGGGAATCACGCATCTTCAAACCTTAGTAGAACAATGGGAGAAAGAGGACGTGATCGAATATCTCGATGATGGAGCATATCATCCCACGCAGGATGGCGACACAGCTGATCCGGCTGATACCGCAGGATAGGAGGGTAAGACAATGTTTGTAATCAAAGCACAGAGCCGATTGCCGATCTTTGAGCAATTAAAGGCGCAAATTCTGGAATTTATCTCGTTGGGCATTTTGGCGCCCAATGAAAAGCTGCCCTCCGTGCGCTCGCTTGCGATGGAGCTGTCAATCAATCCCAATACGGTTGCCAAAGCTTATCAGGAACTGGAATTACAAGGATATGTATACACGGTTCCGGGGAAGGGATGCTTTGTGGGAGACAACCATCTGGAGGATGTGATTCAACAGGTGAAGCTGAAGGAATTCAAGGGATCCGTTTCGGATATGAAACGCCATCGTATTGCCAAAGAGCGTTTATATGAAGCGGTGGATGAGATATATGGAGAGGGGGAGAACCATGATTGAACTATGTCATGTATATAAATGCTTGGGAAAGAAACAAGTACTGCGTGATGTCAATATGCAGATCAAGGATGGTACGATCTTTGGTTTAATCGGACCCAATGGCGCAGGTAAATCCACTCTGCTGCGTCTGTTATCAGGAATCTATCGCTGTGATGGCGGTAAGATCTTGCTGGATCAGGAGCGCATCTTCGATCATCAAGAGGCAAAAAAGCAAATCTTGTTTGTCAGCGATGAACCGTTTCAATTCTTTCATGCGAGTTTAAAGGATATGAAGGATTTTTATGCCAAGTGGTATGAGATAGATGATGCCTTGTATTACCAATATTTACAGATGTTTCATCTGGATGAAAACAAAGCGTTGAAAAACTTTTCCAAGGGAATGAAGCGACAGGCTTTCATCCTATTGGGATTATCCGCTTCGGTGCGTTATCTGTTATTGGATGAGGCGTTTGACGGTTTAGATCCGCTGATGCGCAGGCATTTTAAGCATGTGATATCCCAGCGCATTGCCCAAGGATCCATGAGTGTCATCATTGCATCTCATGATCTGAAGGAAATGGAGGATCTCTGCGACAGCTTCGCGATGCTGGAAAACGGTACTGTGAGATGCGGCGGCGATCTTCAAGATGCACTGGCACAGGTACATCGCATTCAGCTGGCATTTGATCAAGAGGTGCAGCGGGAATGGTTCAAGGAGCTGGATGTTGTGACAATGAAAATCAAGTCACGCGTTGTGAATCTCTATATCCGCGGTAATGTAGAAAAAGCAGAAGCCTATTTACAAACGCTTCAACCGCTCATTTTGGAGATTCTTCCGGTAAATCTGGAAGAGATGTTCATTCAGGAGATCCTGCACGATAAGGAGGAAGCCTTATGAATCACTATGGAAGCGCCTATATCAAATGGTTTCTTCATCACAATCGCAAGCGGTTATGGACCTTTTTAGGGGTTCTGTTGATTCTGTTCATCCTCCCGGCATGCATGGTGGAATATGATTCGTACAATGAAATCATGCCGATGGAATGGGCAACCATTTTATTGATGGCAGGCAATATGGGATTGGCGATGTTCTTGCCGATCTATCTGTTTCAATATTTGTGGAAAAAGCGGTCCTGTGATCTGTTTTTACCCCTACCGATGCCAAAGCGACAGCTGTTCTTGATCCATTATGGGCTTGGCTTATGCTTGTTGGGCTTTCCCGTCCTCATGTTTTTGATCGCCTGCGGACTGCGGGAGGAAAGCAGAGCGTTCTTCCCTTATCTGGCATTGTTTGCCTTCGGGCTTTATATCATTACGCTTTGTACTTACAGTCTCTATGTATTCGCAGTGGTGAAATGCAACTCCTTATGGGATGCGCTGATCGCGGTCCTCTCCTATGCCCTGCTTCAGGTATTGCTTGCGCCGATGATCGAATGGATGTTATCCAATGTGGTAGAAGAGGTATTGGTAGGAGGCAGCAGTGTAACAGAGTTTTTCCCGATGCGCCATATCGAAACATTGCTTTCCCCGATTCTTGCCTGCG
>CANPNQ010000057.1 GCA_947575425.1 uncultured Erysipelotrichaceae bacterium | reverse complement strand
TTGGTCCTTATTTATCAAGGAAGCCAAAGCAGGGGATATGTACAAATATCGGATAACACAGGCAACCGGACGTGTGGTGGATAAAATGGAACCGTATGCGTTCCACAGTGAATTAAGACCCAATACCGCAAGCATCGTCACCGATGTGAACTTTACTTTGTGGAGTGATCAAAAATGGCGAAGTAAGCGCACCAAGAACTATGATCAACCGCTGAATATCTATGAAATGCATCTTGGCTCATGGAAGAAGGGCGAGGATGTAGAATTTGTCAATTATCGTGAAATAGCCAAGGATCTGATTGCTTATGTGAAGGAAATGCATTTTACCCATGTGGAGTTTATGCCCTTGTGTGAATATCCCTTTGATGGCTCGTGGGGATATCAGTGTTCCGGTTATTTCTCCGTTACCAGTCGATATGGAGAATGTGAGGATCTTGCTTATCTGATCAATGAACTTCATAAAGCGGGAATCGGCGTGATCATGGACTTTGTGCCGGTACACTTTGTCAAGGATGATTTCTCCTTATCTTATTTTGATGGAACTCCATTATATGAATATGAAAAGGCGCAGGATGCGGATTCGCAATGGGGTACAGCTAATTTCAACCTATGGAAAGAGGAAGTGCGTTCCTTCTTAATGTCGGCTGCCGCATTCTGGTTGGATAAATATCATGTGGACGGAATCCGTATGGATGCGATTTCTAATATTATTCACTGGCATGGCAATAAAAACCTCGGTGAAAATCAGGGCGCTTTGGATTTCATCCGTAGAATGAATTATCATCTATCCAAGCAATTTCAAGGGGTTATGTTAATTGCGGAGGACTCCAGTGACTTCGCAAATGTGACAAAGCTAACGATTGATCAGGGACTTGGGTTCGATTATAAATGGGACTTGGGTTGGATGAATGATACCCTTAAGTATTTGGAACTAGATCCGGTGTATCGCAAATGGCATCACAATCAGATTACGTTCTCTATGGCATATTTCTATTCCGAGCGCTTCCTATGTGAATTTTCTCATGATGAGGTCGTCCATGGGAAAAAGACGATCATCGATAAACTATGGGGCAGCTATGAACAGAAATTTGCACAGCTGCGCACCTTATATATGTATATGTTTACCCATCCCGGAAAGAAATTGAATTTTATGGGGAATGAGCTTGCCCATTTCCGTGAATGGGATGAACAGAAGGAAAATGACTGGTTCCTACTAACATATCCGCTTCATGATGCATTCCGTCACTATTTTATGAAACTGTGCGAGCTGTATCAGAAAGAAAAACCGCTATACGAGAATGATTACAGTTGGGAAAGCTTCCGCTGGATTGATGCGGACAATGCCGATGAAAACCTGTTCAGCTATATTCGCAAGGGAGAAAACAAGGATATCGTAGTGATCTTAAACTTCTCTCCGAATACCTATCGCAAGCATCGCTTTGGTGTGTTGAGTAAGGGAACCTATAAGGAAATGTTAAACAGTGAGCAGGATGTATGGGGCGGATGTCATATCATCAATGCGCAAGGGGTGAAGTCCGAGCATGTGCCTTGTAATGACATGGAAGAAAGCATCGTGCTGGATGTGGCTCCATTTGGCGGTATGATGCTGGAAGTTAGGAAGCGTAAGACAAAAGCATCTCCTGCCAAAAAGGAAGCGGGGAAAAAGGTAAGCCATAGAAAAGTCAAGTGAAAAATTGAGAAAGCTGGCAGAAGCGAGAACTGCTGTGCTTTTATGCGATGAATACGAAGGATGGAGGACGAATGGAGATGGAGAGTGCATACCACGCAAAGGATCAAAATTTGTTAAAAGCCTTGAATCATGAAAGATATTGGGTATACTATTCCAGTAAATATTCCATACGAGGACGATTTCCTTCAGAAGAAAAGACGATGTGGTTGTAGCACATCGCCTTTTTAAAACTTTGGGTATCCTGTACAGGAAGCACTGAGGTTGAGGGAATTTAAAACAGCGGCGTAAGAACCAGTCCATCTTTGTCCCAAGGGTCCTATCCGATTCATTATGCACACAAAAAACGGTATTGTCATACAATACAAAGACAAATACCCCTCCAATACACCGATGGCACACATGTGCTCTTTTAAAACGAGGCGTTCTCTGATAAAATAAAACTACACAAAGGAGAATGTACATGAAACTATTTGCCAGTGATTATGACGGAACCCTGAATATTCATCATGCGGTAAGCAAACAGGACAAGGAAGCGATATGTCGATGGAGAGAGATGGGAAATCTATTTGCGCTTGTTTCCGGCAGAAGTATGGAAAGCTTAAAAGAGGAGATGCTTGCGCAAAATATCGAAGCTGATTTCTACATTGGGAATAATGGCGGCGCGATCTATGATTCCTCCTTCCAAGCGATCAAGACCTACTATTTTCCATACAAAAAAGCAATGGATATCATCGATTATCTCAAAAAAGAAGCGGTGATTTCCTATGTGGTAAACGATGGCTACCATCGGGCAAAGCAGGTCTTAGATCCCACCCGTGAAGATAAAAAATACGGTCATACGGATATCGACTATCCGCTGATCAAGCTGTTGGCAAACAGACAAATCGCCCAGATTGTTGCCGTCCCTGCTCAGGAAGAAACCACAATCAAAATCGCAAATTACATCAACACAGTATTCGCAGATGCGGCAAGCGCCTATCGCAACATCCACTGCGTGGACATCGCTCCGCAAGGAATCTCTAAGGCGAGCGGTATTGCCTATTTATTGCATCACCTGCATATGCCGAAAGCGGATGTTTATACGGTTGGTGATTCCTATAACGATATTCCGATGCTCTCCACCTTTTATGGCTTTGCGCTTGCCCATGCTGATCCAAAGGTCAAAGAAACTGCCAATTCCAGTGTGACAAGTGTAGCACAGGCGATCCATATGGCCATAACATCATGAGATGAAAAAAGAAACATAGAAGAAAATAAAATTCATAAGAAAGAAACGAACATAAGTATGGTATAATAAATACTATGAAAGGAGTCCTCCTATGTTTGATTATTTTACATTGAACAATCTCATACAGTTTATCAAGATCATATGTAATATTGCAATCGTCTGGATGGCGTTTTATTTCATATTAAAAATTGTCAAAAATAATTCCCGCACAATTCAGATTTTTAAGGGAATCCTTTTGATCTTCATCATTAAAAGCGCAGCGAATCTGCTTGGCTTGAATGCAGTGGAATACTTGGCAGATATCTTTATCCAACATGGACCCATTGCGATCATCATTATCTTTCAGCCGGAATTTCGTGCTTTGCTGGAAAAGATCGGCAAGACAAATGTATTCTCCAGCATCTCTACCCTTACGCTCAATGAACGCGAGCGCTTGGTAGATGAGCTGGTAAAGGCTTGCAGCGAGATGTCAAAGACTAAGACGGGAGCTTTGATCTCTTTGGAACAGGGACACTCCTTGAGCGATTTTATCAAGACCGGAACCCCAATGAACTCTGTTGTCACAAGCGAGCTATTATGCTCGATCTTTGTGCCAGGTACTCCCCTGCATGATGGTGCGGTTATCTTGCAGGGGGTAAAGATCGCTTGTGCAGCAGCGTACTTCCCGCCGACAGCTCAGGATTTGCCGACCATGTATGGCGCAAGGCATCGGGCAGCGGTCGGGATCAGTGAAATCACCGATTCCATCACTATCATCGTCAGCGAGGAAACGGGTAACATCTCCATTGCGGAGGGCGGCAAATTGAGCGTTGTCAGTGAAAAGAGTCTTCGTGAGTTCTTAACGATGGTTATCTGTCAGACCCAAACTGAGGTCGTAAAAGAAAAAATCCGCAAAGACAGCGATAGCGAGAAGGACATCAATGTGCTGGAAAAAGAGCGCAGCGAAGCACAAAATAAGCCGAAACGCAAAGGCTTATTTAGAGGAAAGAGCCAAAATGAAAAACAAAAGGGCGAAAAGAAACGCTTCCATAAGGCAAAGGCAGAGCCGATGACGAAGGAAAAACAGGAAGCGCTGCTCGATCAGCAGGTAGAGAAGATCGGCATTGCCAATCTGGTTGAGGAAAGTATGCCGCTCGATAACCTGTTTGATTCCATTGTTTCAGATACGGATAATAAGCGCAGTGAAATAAAGGAAGAGAAGGAAGCTTCCTCCCTGCTTCATCAGATCAAGGAAGAAAGCGAACAGCGCAAGCCGATGCGCACGACGCGGACGCAGGCAAAAAAAGAGGATGAAGGGATGCGTCATGAGGAAGACGTCAAACAGAAGGAAGAGACAAGCAGCAATACGACCTTCAAGCTACGCTCCCGCAATAAAAAAGCAGAGCGCAGCGAAGAAAGTACGCCGATCGAGCAGCCGCGCACGACAAGAATCAAGCGAGAAATCACCACGGTTCCGGCGGTAATCGAGGAAAAACCGGTGGTGAAACGCGCCCATGAAAAGAAAGATAAGTTGAGCGAGGATGCGGCATCGCTATTGGATGATGTGATCTCTCCGGAGGCAATCGTATTAAACTATAAGGATGAAAAACAGAAGAAAACAAGAAGGACAAAACATACATCCCTTGAAGATGATAACAATGAAGGGAGGTATCGCTAATGGCAAAGAAAAAGAAATCGCAGTTAAGCGCTGAGGGAAAGACCGAGCTGGCAAAAGCGATTGCCGAAAAAAGCCAAACCTTTGCGCGCACGTATGCGAATATGGAAACGAGTATTGCAAGATTCTTTCGCTGGGTGAGCGGATGGATTGACCGTTTGTTATTCAATCAGAAGCACGGTAAGCTGGTGGCTTTGATTATCGCTGTCTTATTCTGCTTTATGATTGATAGTAATGAGGATTTTGATCTGTTTAAGGCAAATCGTGAAGTCAAGACGATCAATAACCTTAGTGTCAGTACGATTGTGTCCGAACAGGCGTATGAGGTGAGCGGCATTCCCGAGCATGTCACCGTAGAAGTCATCGGAGAATCCAGCGATTTACAGATGTTAAATTTACAGGACAACTATCAGATCGTTGCGGATTTGAGCGGCTTAACAGAAGGCACTCACGATGTTACCTTACAAGCCAAAAACTTCTCCTCTCGTTTGGAGGTCATCATCAAGCCGAGTACGGCAGTGGTGAGCATCAAACGGAAGGAGTCTAAACGTTATTCGCTGGGATATGATTTTGTCAATACAAGCAAGATGGATTCCATTTATGCATTAAGCGAACCGCAATTTGAACAAGGCGAGGTAGTAGTGCGTGCCTCTACTGAAACCTTGGGGAAAATCGCGTTTGTAAAAGCGCTGATTGATGTTTCGAATGTGGAGTCCGACTTTGAAACAGATGCACAGATAGCGGCATATGATCAATCCGGTAACCGCATCGATGTCGATATCCGTCCTGCCAGTATCAAGGCAAAGGTCAAGGTGACGACGCCAAGCAAATCAGTGCCAATCACCTTAGTGCCAAACGGAACGATGCCGGATGGCAAGGCAATTGCTTCCTATAAACTGGATTCTCAGGCAGTAGTCGTCTATGCACCGGAGGATGTGCTGGAAACAATCGTAGAGCTTCCGATCTATATTCCGGTTAATAATCTGAGCAGTGATCAAAAGATCACAATGCCGATCAATTTGCCATCGAAAGTTACCAAGGCCTCTTTGAAAAATGTTATGATCGAAATCAAAATTGAAGATGCGCAGTCAAAGGAGATCAAGGATGTGCCGATTCAGTTTCAGAATGCACCGAGTGTCAACTATGATGTGCGTGCGGTAGACAGCACCAATGGTACCGTTAGCGTTAAAGTGAGTGGTGCCAAGGGACAGATTGAAGAAATCGATAAAGGCGATATCAAAGTCATAGCCGATTTCAGCGCTGTGGATGAACCGGGTGTATATGATATCCCATTAAGCGTCAGCGGTGTCAATAAGTTAGCAGCCTATGAATTGACAACAGCAACGATCAAACTGGAATTCAAAGAAAAGGAGTAATATGAATATGACGAAATATTTCGGAACAGATGGCGCAAGAGGGCGTGCCAATGACACATTATCATTGCATATGGCGATCCGGATCGGACAATTTGTCGGATGGTACTATGGGAAACAGCGTCACGCCAAGATTTTGATTGGTAAGGATACTCGCTTGTCCGGTGACATGTTTGAAATGGCGCTGGCTGCCGGGGCAAGTGCGGCAGGTGCTAAGGTGTATCTGCTTGGCGTATGCCCAACTCCGAGTGTTTCATTCTTAATTCAAAGAGAAGGCTTTGACTGCGGTATCATGGTATCTGCATCCCATAATCCCTATTATGATAATGGCATTAAGTTATTCAACGGTTCCGGCATGAAAATGAATCCGAGCGTAGAGGAACAGATTGAAGCCTATATCGATGGGGAAAGTGAGATTGCCATGGCAACCAACGACAAGATCGGCAATGTCATCGCATGGCATGAAGGCTTGGAGATCTATGAGTCATGGTTGAAATCATTGATTGATGTCGATCTTTCCGGAATGAACATCGCATTAGATCTGGCAAATGGCTCGGCGACCTCCTGTGCCAAGGAAGTATTGAGTGAATTGGGCGCAACCGTTGAGGTCATCCACTCCTCTCCCAATGGCATTAATATCAATACAAAATGCGGCTCCACTCATCCCGAAGCATTGCAGGAAATGGTGCGCGAGGGCAACTATGATGCTGGATTTGCCTTTGACGGAGATGCGGTGTTGTTTGCGGAGGAATCGGAGCGTATCTATC
>CANPNQ010000056.1 GCA_947575425.1 uncultured Erysipelotrichaceae bacterium | reverse complement strand
AGAACATCGGATATTTCACATCCATTGCCTGCTTGATAGCCAATCCAAAGCAGCTAAACAATTCAGCTGGCATCGTTACAATTTCCATATCCCCCATTCGCAGGATTGTCCCCTTTACATTCATGACAAAAGTGCCGCCTTCCCGCTGCTTTTCCGCAAATTCCAAAGCGGATTGAAACACTCTTTTGACATCCTCATTCTCTGCTCTGCTTATTTGCTCTTTGATATGAGTGATCTGCTTTTGCCGTTGCGCTTTTGTGGTTACATAAGTGTCTTTATATTGATAAGTCTGAACTTGGATTTGATTTACTGCCAATTTCTCTTCCACCGCTATATGCTCCATTTGCTTGAGCAATCCATCCCCGATACGTATTAACTCACGATAGTCATTCCCCTTACGGAAGCAGCGATTTCCCATATCGCCTGCGGCCTGAAGGATAAAAAGGGGGTAAATGCCATAGCGCTGCTCTAATCCTCGGCACAGATATCCTGCCAGATCGGAATGGATGGCTCGCGACTGGATAAAATTGACAACTGTGGAATGGCACGCCATCGTCAATATCAACCCTTTCACCTCACCCTTTTGATTTCTGAATTCAAGAATACCGATTTCCTTATCACCTGTTTTATCGATTCCGTTTCGATTAGAATAATAGTCGGAGCCATCCGCTTTCTTCACATATACTTCAACATCAGAAAAGCCCTGAATAAAACAGCGCTCTGTTACATCCTCAATCCTGTCTGCGACATAAGAAAGATAATGCGCATCGTAGGATTTCATCCTCCCTACCGCTCCGCCTAACTGGGGAGCACAATGAGAATGCGTGTAGCCTAAATTGATATTCTGTATTGGTACTGAAAATTTCTTACTTAAACGAGATCGGACCTCATCAGAGAACTCCTCACTGATTCCGATGGCATCCAGTGAAATCCAAATCAAAACAGTATCTTCTTTTTTTATTACCATCACATTGGCATATTGCTCATCTGTGATCGCTTCCGCCCACTGTCCATTTGGCATCATAAACGGAAAAAACTTCCCTCTTGGCGTTATATTCCCCTTTGACTGTGAAACCTGCAACATCGCTCATCGCCTCCTTATCTAGTTTTATGGTAATTCGATATTGCTGTCAATGCCCATTGTGCATCCTTTAACATAGGTCTTCCTACTCCGATCATATCTGCTTTTTGCTGCTTCAGCAAGGCTTCTGCACTTTGAATATCCTTGATCCCTCCCGTTAGCATCACAGGAATAGAAACTGCATTTTTGATGGCCTTTGAACATTCGCTGAAATATCCCGGCTCTTGAGAATCAGGGTTTTGATAAGAGCAGAATCCCCCTGAAATATCCAAAAGATCAATTCCTGCTTTTTCAAATTCAATTGCCGCAGCAACGCTGTCGGAAATAAGCGTGCCTCCTTCCATGTAGTCACAAGCCCCCAATCTGATGGCCAACGGATAATTGCTCCCCAATGCATCTCGCAAGGATGCAATTATCTCTAAATGAAGGCGTATTCTTCCCTCTATTGTGATCCCATTATAGCAATCCTTACGTTTATTTGACAAGGGAGAAAAAAATTGATTCAATAAATATCCATGCGCTGAATGAAGCTCAATGCCATCAAAGCCCGCTTTTTTCGCTCGGAATTGCGGCCGCAGTAAAATCACGGATGACCTTATCGATATCTGTCTGCGTCATTTCTTTGGGAATACTTTGCCCTGCTCTTGGCTTAGGCAAAGGGATGGAACTAGCCCCCAATGGCGGAAGGCCGCAGGAATCGCCCTTTGCGGCACCACCGGCATGACTGATCTGCGCAAACACTTTTACCCCGTTTTCATGAATCGTATGAACGAGTTTTGCCAATCCCTCTATCATTTCATCTTGTGCGATCGATAATTGACCTTTGGCTGCTCTCCCCCGCACATCGACATAACAGTGCTCGGTAATGATCAATCCGATGCCCTTCCCCCTTGCTCTTTCGGCATAATACTGACACAGCGCCTCCGTTACCGTTCCATCCTCCGCTGCCTTGGCAGTTGCCATAGGAGGCATTACCAATCGATTGCCTATTTCTAAATGACCGACATGGATCGGCTTTGCGTATAAGTCCATTTTCAAGCCTTCTTTCTTGACCTTATAGAGATCTGGTTTTATAATAGCATAGAACCATCAATATAAAAAGTACGCACTTTATGGATAGATACTATCAAAAAGGAGAGTATAACCATGGCAGAATCTCACAACACTGTGAATATAAAACCCTTCGCTTATGCACTATCTCTGATCGAAGGGAAATGGAAAATGCACATTTTGTTTTGGCTTTGGAAAGTAGAAGTTCTGCGATATAGCGAATTAAAACGATGTCTTGGAAAAGTCACGCATAAAATGCTTAGCAGTCAGTTAAAGGAATTGGAAGATGCGGGATTGATTCTGCGCAAGGAATATCCGCAAATACCGCCAAAGGTGGAGTATTCTCTTTCTGATATGGGAAAGAGTATGATGCCCATATTGAGTTGTTTTTGTAAATGGGGGAAAGAGCACATTCCCCAAAATTGGGAATTGCCCTAATCCGTGCTTTTTTTCTCATGACACCCTAAAATAATCGTATAAGGTACGAAGCAGAATTGAAATTTTGCAAGATCGCAAACAAATGAAATCCCGGTATTGAGGATCTTTTGAAGCAAATGGCAATATGAGGCTATAGCACGTTCGGCAAAAACGGATGCATCTAGCCTCTTTTCTTATACAGAAAAAAACAGTCTCCTGTCTTACGGAAACTGCTATATTTTAATATTAAATATCATGCTCCGGCAGTTTTTTTTCCAATTTTTCTTCGATCTCCTCTTCCAAGGAAGGCTTTTTGAGCGCTTTGCGGATCAGATCAACCACGGATAGCATCGGATGGTACTGCGGTGAGATCATATGCGATATCTCTAAGAACAACTCCACACCGATCGCAAGCAAGACCAAGGCGATCAATCCGACTGCCTTATTCATGATATAGAGATAAGCGATCAAACCGAATAGTGCGGTGATCGCATATAAAATCAATACGGTATTGCGATGTCCGAAGCGGCGCATCAGAACATGATGCAGATGATTTTTATCCGCATCGGAAAAGCTTTTTCCTGAAAGCTTCCTGCGGATGATCGCACTGATTGTATCTAATATAGGTATCCCCAGTAACAATATCGGCAATCCCAGCGTAATCAGGGTGGAGCTTTTAAAGCCAAGCAATGAGATCGCCGAGATGACAAAGCCGAGAAATAAAGCACCGCAATCCCCCATAAAGATACTGGCAGGATGAGAATTGTAAATCAAGAAGCCTAAGGTACTGCCGGCCAAAATCAAGGAAAGCATCATGATATCACTTCTGCCCTCCAATACGGAAAGGGTGGATATTACAATGAGGATGATAACAGAAATTCCTCCTGCCAAGCCATCCAGACCGTCGATCAAATTCACCGCATTGGTGATGCCGATGACCCAAACAAAAGTTACAAGAAAAGAGATGATGCCGAGATTGATCGAAATACCGAAAGGGAAGCGGATTACATCTAAGGTAACCCCGCCAAATAAGATCAGCACCAAAGCGGCCACGCACTGAAATAACAGCTTGTATTTTGGCTTCAGATTGATCATATCATCAATCAGACCGCCGATGAACATGATTGTCGCACCGACCAAGATCCGATTGAGGGCATCATCCACCTTGACGAAGATCGCCATCGTGATGATAAACGCCACATAGATCGCAACGCCGCCGATTCGCGCTATTTTTTTTGTATGTATGGTTCGCTCATTCATCTCGGCATAAATATCCAAACGATAAGCAATTCTTTTCAGTGCCGGGGTGATCAGCGCAGACATCAGGAAAGGAATGAGCAGGTATTTTAACCAGTTCATATCCTACACCTCTCTTTCTAACGATCACTCCACCAGATGCAGGTTTTCCAGCATAACACCGGTTCCCTCAGCGACACAGCGCAACGCGTTGTCCGCTACATAGACGGGAATGTGCAGTTCATTTCGCAATAATTCATCGATTCCATGCAGCAGTGCGCCGCCGCCGGTCAATACGATACCACGCGTCACGATATCACTGGCAAGCTCCGGCGGAGTCTGTTCCAGCACGGTCTTACAGGCACGCACGATCTCCTGCAAGGATTCGCGCATACTCTCCTCGATCTGTTCACTGGTTAAGGTAATCGTATGCGGAAGTCCTGTCACCAAATCGCGCCCGCTGACCTCAATGGCGTCATGGCGAGATCCTTTCCATGCGGTTCCCACACGCTTTTTGATATCCTCTGCGGTACGATCACCAATCAGCAGCTTCTTTTCTTCCTTGACAAATTTTAAAATATCCTTATCCAGCGTATCTCCTGCGACCTTTAAAGAGTTAGAAGATACGATCTCACCCAAAGACAGCACCGCAACATCGGTGGTGCCGCCGCCGATATCCAATACCATGCATCCACTTGGCTTGGAGATATCCAAACCGGCACCGACTGCCGCCACCTTCGGTTCTTCTTCTATATATACCTTCTTGGCACCGGCACGATACGCACTGTCACGGATCGCATTGCGTTCCACCGATGTAATATTGCTTGGGCAGCAGATCAGAATCGTCGGGCGCTTGAACATGCCCTTTAGTTCCAGTTTCTTCAAGAAGAAGTTCAACATGATTTCCGTGACCTCAAAATCTGCAATCACACCGTCCTTCAACGGACGAATCGCAAGCACCCTGCCCGGGGTCCTGCCCAGCATATCCTTGGCCTCTTGTCCCGCTGCCAAGCATTTTCTTGTATTTGCATCAATTGCGACAACGCTGGGTTCATCAATCACAACGCCCTCGCCCTTCACATATATCAAAAGGTTTGCTGTACCTAGGTCAATTCCGATTTCCTTTGAGAAAAAACTCATATCCAAAATACCTCCGTTCCACAGTTAATAATATTATAGCATACTTTTCATAAAGAATGAAACGTTATTTTCATTCCTTCAGGAACAATCGCCACACGCTGTTATATGCCCATAAATATGGGTTTTATACCTACATGCAAGCCTGTGAGATGGAATTGTGACGACGCTTTGCTTAACATGGGCAATGCACACAAAAAAGTGATCTGTGCGCATATCTCTATCCTGTGGGTTCCTGCGCAAAAGCATCGATTGCAACAGCCATTCATAAGATCAAAGAAGATGTAGCGATCCTTAATTCTCTGTCTTCACCCTTTCCCATCATTGCCGATAAAAAATACCGCCATAAGCAGCGGTACTATTTTAACTCGGCAAGGCTTTTTCCATAGATGGATTCCGGATCAATCGGAATACCGTTTTTTTCTACCACGATATGAACATGATTGCCCAATTCCTTGTTATAGATGTTGGCAGAAGCCAAGGAAATCGCTTCTCCCTGCTTGATCTCACTGCCTACAGTGAGACGCATATCCTTTAGACTTTGATAGGTAATGGTCAGTTCTCCGCTTTTGATCGTGCAGGAATGACCGAACAGCGGATCTTCCTTCACATCGATCACCTCTCCGCTGAAAATCGCCAGCACATCAAATTCTGTATCATCACAGGCATAATCAATTCCCTGATTGGCTCGATAGGTTCCTTCAAACTTCGTCATATTGGGAACCTCACTTTCCCGCTCACCATAGAAATCCAAAACGATGGATGCTTCTACATGATAGGGGCGCTTTGCGAGCTCCTCTTGCATCGGAAGCGAGATCACCGGAATCGAGACATGATCCGTACTGACCGGAATATCATCCTCTCCCGCCTGATCCTGCGTAAAAAAATACGTGGTCGTCGCAACAGCGATTGCCAATACCAATGACAAGGCAGAGATCGCCACGACTTTTCTATGATTCTTTTTCTTTGTGTATCGATACATTTTCATCACCTCTAAGGTGATTATGCCCGCAAAGGCATTGTTTTATACCTAAAGCAGCGCTATTTCCACACCGCTGTAATAATGCATCAGAATCTCCCGATAGCTTTTTCCTTCCTTTGCCATACCCTGCGCCCCATATTGCGACATGCCAATGCCATGCCCAAAGCCATGCGTGGTGATCTTCACCTGATCCTGATCCATCCATATATCAAAAGCACTTGAGCGCAAACCCAGCGCCTCCCGCAATTCCCTGCCGCTGAAGGCAACCCCATCAATCGTCACACTTTTAACATAACCGTTGTCATAGCGCTGTGGCGGTGATATGAGTTGAATGGGATCGGAGAAGCCCAGTGCCTGTGCCAGCTGCATTGTCGTAAAAGTGACCTCCTGATCCACTGTGGTAATCTTTTGATCCCATGGACTTTCTACGCTGCGCAAATACGGTGTATCGTTTTGCCAATAGTCCCCTGCATTGTTGGTATAACCGTTACAAGAGGAAAAAAAGGCTGCTGTGATCACCTCACCCTGATAGGTCAGGATCTCTCCCTTCGTTTCTGACACAGCTGTCCTGATTTTTTCATAATGTTCATCGTAATTCTCTCCCCATACCATTTTTAGTTGGGAATCATCCTGATAAACTTGAGAGGCGGTAGTATCATCCACAATAAAGTTGCGCTTACAAACAAAGGTGCGGGCTGCCACTGCCTGTGCCTTCAATGCTTCCAAAGGAAAATCGGCGCTCATTTCACTGCTCACCACGCCGATCAAATAATCCTCCAAGGGGACGCTGATCTCCTCCCCGCTTTGCCGTTTGATATGTACGAG
>CANPNQ010000055.1 GCA_947575425.1 uncultured Erysipelotrichaceae bacterium | reverse complement strand
GTACAGCCCGTCATGATCCACATCATCCGTGATATAATCGGCAGCCGCCTTCAGCGGATCCTGCGCATTCCCCATCGCAATTCCGATCTCTGCCGCTTCAATCATTTCAATATCATTATGACCGTCACCAAAGGCTGCGATTTCATTTTGCGCAATACCCCAGTGTTTGGCACATTCGATAATGCCATGTCCCTTATTGACATGGGGCGCCATGATCTCGCTGGCATAATGCAAAGAAATATGATAATTCTTTTGACAGAGCTTCTTTATCTGATCACGCAATGTTTCATCGTGGGTATAATACAATAGATGAAGCAATTTCTGCCCTTCATATGCTTTGGTTTCAGGGATCATATCATATAAGGCATGAAAGCGCTTGCGGATTTCATCATCATGATGATTCAAGCAATTCTCTTGATCAACAGAGACCCAGCGATAGGTCACATCATGCGCATCCATGAGGCGGATCACATCCTGAATCTCATCATAAAACAAAGGATGAGAAACAATACAGGTACCCTGTTCGTATATCTGCGCACCTGCGATGCATACAAATGCATCCATCACATCGATATATTCCTTTGGCAGTTTTGACATCTCTGCCAAAGAGCGGCTGGTACATATGGCGATCTTATAACCGTTTTCCTTCAGTTTGTGAAATGCCTTCATCGCAGAGGGCGGAATCTGATCTGTCGTATGAGAAAAACTGGTACCGTCTATATCAAAAAATATCGCTTTGATCATATTACAGCTTTTCCTCTCCTGCGATGATCGTTTGACATACATTGTAATCATCATCAATTACAGTAATATCGGCATCAAAGCCTACCGCAATTTCACCCTTATTCGGTAAGCCGAGGAATTTAGCGATGTTCTTTGAGGACGCATGGATGGCTGTAGCCTCATCAATGCCGCATTCCTTCACGAGATTTCTTACCATGCGAATCAGCTGATTGGAGCTTCCGGCAAGCCTTCCATCTTTCAGACGTCCGCAACCATCCTCACCAACCTGTACCCATCTGCCCGGCATATCATAAATGCCCGGCTTTAAGCCTTTGATCTGAACCGCATCGGTGACTAAGATCAAGCGATCCTTGCCCTTAGCGCGCGCCAATGCTTTGACTAGCGCAAAATGCACATGGACACCGTCACAAATCACCTCTGCGTACATATCATCCATGCTTAAGGCTGCGCCTGCGCAACCCGGCTCCCGATGATGCACACCGCGCATCCCGTTAAAAGTGTGTGTGAAGCTGCCTGCGCCTGCCTCTCTTGCGGCAAGGCATTGCTCATAGGTCGCTCCGGTATGCCCGATCGTAACTCGGATGCCTTTCTCCTTGCAATATCGGGTTAGCGCAAAATCCTCATCCATTTCGGGAGCGATGCAGATTAAGCGGATCTTACCGTTTGCGGCTTTCTGATAACGCTCAAACTGTTCCACATTGGGCTTTTGGATCAAATATGGATTATGCGCTCCTTTGAACTCAAAAGAAATCTGCGGTCCCTCCACATGGATGCCCAAGCATTGGGTCCCATTGTGGTATTCATCCGCAACCTTGGAAATCAGGGAAAAGGAATGCAACAGATTTTCCTCAGGAGCGGTAGAGGTGGTCACAAGAAAGCTTGTGACACCCTCCTTTACCAATCCATCCATCCAATACTTTAAGCCTTCCTCATTTGCATAGTTGGCATCCATTCCATTAAAGCCATGACAATGCATTTCAATCAATCCGGGGATTAGCTTTCGATCCCCGTAATCGTGATCAGCCTTCTTTTCCCCATAAGGATAAATCGCTGTAATCACGCCGTCTTGAATCTCAAGCTGCGCTTTTTGATACGTCTCATCCACCCAAACACGATTACTTTGGATAATCATTACTTAACTTCCTTACCGCCACGGTATACCTGAACAACCTCATAGTCGCGATCCAATACGACCATATCCGCATCATAGCCGGCACACAGACGACCCTTGCGATCATCTACGCCCAAATAACGAGCCGGGTTGATCGTAGCCATATTGATGGCCCAATCTACTGGGATCAACGCTTTTTCAATCAAATTCTGTAAGCCTTTATTAAATTTCAGCGTTCCACCTGCCAACGTGTTGGTTCCTGCCAAATACGCAGAACCGTTTTCACGGATCTCGATCGGATTGCCGCCAAGCTCATAATATCCCGGCTTGCAGCCCTTTGCGCAAAGCGCATCATCAATCATCAAGCAGTAATCTCTGCCCTTGCTTGTGATAAATGCGGAAACGGCTGCCCAATCTACGTGATTGCCATCGCAGATGATTTCACCATACGTATCACGCAGTCTCATCGCCGCACCGACCAGTGCCGGCTCCCGATGATGCAGACCATTCATACCATTGAATACATGGGTCATACCATTGGCACCGTTGGCAACCGCCATCACTGCCTCCTGATAAGTCGCACCGGAATGGCCGATTGATACATTCACACCATGGGTGGATGCATATCTTGTCAAGGCATGATCGGGATCCTGCTCACAAGCCATCGTAATGACCTTGATCCATCCGTTCGCTGCTTCCTGATATTTTTTAAACTGCTCTACATTCGGCGTCACGATAAACTGTTCCGGCTGTGCGCCTTTATTCTTCACATTTAAGTATGGTCCTTCAAAATGGATGCCCAAAATCTCAGCGCCCTCATAGCCTTCCTCAACGACCTTTGCCACATTGGCAACCGCATTGGTTAAGACTTCCTCAGACTGTGTCACAGTCGTCGGACAGAAGCCGGTAATGCCTTCTTCCAGTAAGCCTTTTGCCCAATTTACCAAGCCCTCGCGATGCGCATCGTTGGTATCAAAGCCCAAGCCGCCATGGCAGTGAACATCAATCATACCGGGGATAATGCGATGATCGCCATAATCCACATCCACCGCTTTCTCACCATATGGATAGATCGCAACGATTTTGCCATCCTCCATCTCGATCTGTGCCTCTGCGAACACACTGGAAATCCAAACCTGTTTACTCTGAATGATCATTTTCCTTCATCTCCTTTTTCATACATCATTATACCTTTTATTTGATAACAGTGCAATCGAAATAAGGTGGAAGTTCCTTAAATTTTGCGCTGATCAAAGGCTCATAAATGCGCATGGATGTGAGGAAAAGATACCCGATAGTCATAAGCAAGCAAGTGTGAATCAAACAATCAAATAAAGTAGGAAGAACATTGTGCTTTCCTATGATCCACTGCTTACAAACACTTCCTGCAAAATGCCCTTGGCTTGTGTATCTATCCCATCCATCTCATTATTATGCCCTACTTTTTCACCGCAATCCGCTTTTCTTTGCCATTTCTGGTCCATTTCATTCACATGATGTGTTATTATTTTTCATTATGTGTTATACTTATTTTAACATAGGGAGGACTACGATATGATAAAGAAAAAACTGATTGAAATTTGCTGCGGAAGCATTGAAGATGTCATTTTGGCAAGCCAGTTTCCGGTGGATCGCATTGAATTAAACAGCGCATTGGAGTTGGGAGGACTGACCCCCTCCATCGGCACCCTGCGTGAAGCAAGGCGACGTTCCAGATTGCCGATCTGTTGCATGGTAAGACCGCGAACAGCAGGATTTCATTATACAGAAGATCAGTTCACCAGCATGTGCATTGATAGCGAATATCTCATCAGCAATGGCGCAGACGGTATCGTTTTTGGTTTCTTGGATGAAGATATGAAGGTTGATGTAGAACGAACCAAACAGCTCGTACAGACCATTCATCACTATAATCGCGAAGCTATCTTTCATAAAGCATTTGACGCCATTGAGGATAAGGATGAAGCATGCGAAATGCTGATTGAATGCGGTGTTGACCGTATTCTGACCAGCGGTGGAGAAAACTATCCCGACATCGAAAAAGGATTTGCTACCTTAAAGCATTTGATCGATACCTATAACGATCGCATCACCATCCTTGTGGGAGGCGGTGTCAGGGCGCATAACGTACATAATATATTGGAGAGCACAGGCTGTACCCAAATCCATATGACTGCCAAGGAAATTGCACAGGACAACGGAGAATATACTTGTGTATCGGAAGCCAACCTTGATGAAATTCTGAAGAATTTCTAATCTTTCCCATCCTCGCAAAGAGAGGGATATGATGATTATTCCCATAGTGATACAAGAGACTGCCTTAGAAAAAGACAGTCTCTTTTTTTGCACGATCGCTGTGATTTGCTTTTTAGAAAAAGCGTTATTTTCCATGGCTTGGAATCCCCCATAACACTGCATTACTTCAGATAAACAAATGATGCTATCCCTTTGACAAGCAGGAAATGATCGTTTTGGATGGATCAATTCGATGCTCCTCCATAATCAGTTCACCGATATGCGCTGCATTGATGCTGCCGCTGATTGGATTTTTAACACTTTCGATCGTCCCCTGAATCGTCGCTGTTACCTCACTGTTTTCAAAGGAAAGATCACATCCCTCCATCGTACAGTCCTCCAATATCAGCCCTTCGCAATAGCAAAGCGGTTGGGTGCCGATGATATGGCAGCGCACCAGCTTCAGATGCTTGGAATACCAGCCCAAATATTCTCCCCGTATGACAGAATCCTCTACGATCACATTTTCACTGTGCCAAAATGCATCCTTTGTATTCAAATCGGCATGCTTGATCCGCAGTCCCTTTGTGTATTGAAAGGAATATTTTCCATCCAAATGAAAGTGATCCATCTCCATATCCTTACATTCAAAAAACGGATATTCTCCCTTTAAACGACAGTTGGAGATATGCATATCACTGCATCGCCATGAAAATTCCCCGGATTGAATATCACAATCTACCAAATGAATATTTCCATGACATTCCCGAAGTGCCTTGATCCCATTCATAACGCAATGCTCTATCGTGATATCTTCATCATACCACAGCGCCGCCCGGCAATTTTCACTCATCGTGCAATTTTTGATCGTCGCTCTTTTTGTATGCCAGAAGGGATAGCGCAGATCAAACTCGCAATCCACAACCATCAGATCACTTGTTTCCTTTAAAGCGGATTCGCCATCCTTTTCTCCCGCAAAACGACAGTGAATGACCTGTGCATCGCTGATCCCATATAACGCTCGTTCTTCATCAAAGCACTGATCTATATATTTCATCATCATTCCTCCTTCGTATTCATTTTCTCTTCCATCATAGACTATCTTCCTTGAGCGCTGTTCCCTGCCTTCCTGTGACAGTGAGGAAACCGAATGTATTATACAAGTTGGAGTTGGCTTTAAGTCAAGTGGTTTTCTGCTTTTCTTGCCTTTTCTTGGCAATTCCCCATTCATTTTCCTCCTTGTGGATTCATGCATTTTCTAAAGGGTGAAAAACCGCTGTATCGATGAAAATGATCCGGTCATGAGCGATACATGATGGAGAAAGCTGCTTCTATTTCTCATGAGATGCGAACATAAAAACGAGTGGGAGGACGCATCTTCTCACTCGCTTCGGTATTTGATGTTGTTTTTCTCAACCACATCCATCCCCTCTATATGCTTGATGGAATCAGCTGTCATTCCTTTTTATGCGTTAAAGCCTTCATCCATCGGGAACACAATGCCGCTTTGTCTTCTCATCTCCGTCAAAACCTCATGAATCATGCGGCTTGTTTCAAAAGGAATGCTTGTGGATTCGATAGAGCCTTTCCCTACCTCCTCCATCATTTCCGTGATCTCATAATAGAAATTCTCCTTTACCGCAACGCTGAGATCCGTAACACTCTTTGTCTTACGATCGATAAATTCAATCCGCTGCGGCTGGCTTGGCTGATCAATCACCAGCTGTCCCAATTCACCGCAGATCTCACAGAGGTTCTGCGTATCACTTGCCTTGGAATAAGTCAGATTAACGGTAAAGCCATCATATTGGAAGATACTTGCGCCTGCGACATCAGCACCGGTATCGAGCAACGCGGCCGTACTTAAAATTTTATTCGGCCTGCCAAACAAACCGAGACAGAATGCCACAAGATATACGCCCAAATCCATCGTTGCGCCATTTGCCAGATCACTGCGGAAGGTCGTAGGATTCTCTTTGCGCAGATAGGCATCATAGCGGGATGAATATTTAGAAAAATTCAAATTGACCTGATGGATGGTTCCGACATCACTGATATGCTGCTTCAAAATATGATAATTGGGATTGAACAGCGGGATCAAGCCTTCCTGTAAGAAAGTACCATTCCTCTTTGCGCATTCAAGCATATCCGCAACCTCACGATCATTGGAAGCCAATGGCTTTTCACAGAACGTAGGAATCCTTCTTTCCAGAAAATAAGTGGCAATCTCATGGTGCAGTCCATTGGGTACTGCTACATAAACCGCATCCACCAAATTTGCGCTATACATTTCTTCATAAGAGGTAAAGCTGTGTGGGATTCCATACTTTTTCGCAAATGCTTCCGCGTGCTCCTGCGTCTTACTGCACACCGCTGTGACCTCACAGCCTTCACACTGCTTCAAGCCATCCATGAAAAAGTCCGATACAAAGTTTGTGCCAATCACACCGAATTTCATAATGATTCCTCCTTCTTCCAATCAATGATTACTCCGGTATACCTTTCTTTATGATTCATCAGTCCATCATACGCCTCCATCAGCTCCTCCGCATTGGGTGCGACATGATGGCTAATAAATAGATTTACATCAATGATCTTGTTTTGTAAGAGTCCTTCGATATATTTCATGCTTCGGACCATGGAAAGAGAAGAGCCTTCCTTTT
>CANPNQ010000054.1 GCA_947575425.1 uncultured Erysipelotrichaceae bacterium | reverse complement strand
GAAGGCTTAGAGGATGGCTTTTGTCAGGGAACCATTTTCCGTGAGCTTTACAAGCCACTCATGAAAAGAGAGGTATATCCCCATGAAAACTAAAAAAGAGCTGCTACACGACATTCAAGTGTTTGACTTTGCTATTCAGGAAGCAGCCTTATTTCTCAATTCCCATCCTCACGATAAGCAGGCAATGAATGAGTATCAGACATATCGGGAATACAAAAACAAGGCGGTTGCGATCTATGAAAAATGCTACGGACCTTTGAGTAACCGCAGTAATCTTTCTGATCGCTGGGAGTATGTATATGGACCATGGCCATGGGAAGGAGACGATGAATCATGTGGGCATATGAAAAACGACTTCAATTTCCGGTAACGATTCATAGGAGCGATCCGGCATTTGCCAAAGTGCTTATCACGCAGGTGGGAGGAGCGGACGGAGAATTGTCTGCGGCTCTGCGTTATATGAGCCAACGCTATTCGATGCCTTATCCACAGTTAAAGGCAATGCTTACCGATATCGCAACCGAGGAATCGGTACATACATTCTATTTGTTAGGAAAATACATAAAAAAACATCCCACCCCTCAATTAAGAGAGATGGGATAATTTCTTTTAAAATAGCTTGTTTACTTCAGCTTGTACTGCTACCGGATCATATCCAGCCTGTTGTAAGCGGCTTACCCTTGTTCCACCATTCCCCCAATCACTCCAACGAGGATCAGAGCATGTTCCGTTATAAATCTCCAGTGCGATCTGTGCATTGCTTTTCTTCGTTGAAACAGGCTTAGACGCGCTCGGCATTCCGTACAATTCGTTTACCTTAGCCTGGACCGCTTGATAATCATAACCCGCAGCAGTGAGCCTGTTTGCCCTGTCAGAACCATTGCCCCATGCGCCATTCATGACTTCCCTTGCGATCGTCTCAATCGATTTCTTATCGCTAGTTACTGGCTTTGCCACTGGCGCATTGCTTGGTACTTTTACCGTACTGCCGGATGCAGATAATTGAAAGCCTTCGGCAATGCCCTCTGCTATGTCCTTACAGATCGCCTCAAGGCTATTTGCATAAATAGTCATATCTGCTTGGTTGGTGATGAAACAGAGTTCCAGTAAGGCGCTAGATACCTTGTCCTGCGTTTTGATCGCATTGATCACTCCCCAATTATATCGCTTCACACCATCGAATACGGCATCATTATCTCGCAGCGTGAAATACTTGGATAAGCGCTTCATGATTGCCTGTTCTACTGTGATCTCCTTTTCATGTGTTGTTACGAAGATCTCTGTACCATGACCGGATGCGTTGGCGGCTGCGTTCATATGACACTCCAGCACATAGTCATATTTGGTGAAGTCATATGTATGCCCTGTCTCAAATAAGTAATGATACATGTTACCTTCGTATACATCCACGCTTGCATACTGGCGCAGATACTTAGCAATCAAATTACCATATTTAATTGTTTCCTCTGCCTCTTTGTATCCGCATCCAATGGCACCCGGATCATAACTGGATCCATCCTTGCCATGTCCGCATAAAATCATAATTTTCATATTATTTGTCCTCACTTTCTTTGTTGATCATTTTGTCTGCAACTTCCAAGCCTTTTATTAAAATAACAGGGACGTTGTACCCTGCTTCTACAAAATTCTCAATGATTGATCGGATCTCGTTTACAATCAGGCTGGCCAGAACGAACCACCCTAGTAAGGTGGTGATGCCTAGATCAATGCCGATCTTTTCACCAATGCCAATAAAGGCAACGGATGCCCCAAATGCTACAAATATCATGATCCAATATCCCAACTTCTTTAATATGCCAAGCCATCCTTTTGTAGAATTTTCCTTCTTGGCAATCCTTGATTTCATCCAGCCGGTGAACCAGTCAGCTACATTCAGTGCTAAGAATAAAGCGAACAGATACCAGTATTCACCAAAGATCATTGATAAGAATGCAACACAACCACCGACAAGCGCATTGTATTTGTCTGTGATTGTTTTCACTGCTGCGTTACAATTCTGTGTGATAAGCTCTTTCATTTTGTTTGTCCTCGCTTTCTTTGTTTGAAAAAGAAAAGGCGGCCTATGCCGCCAATTCTTCAAGACCTGATTCAATCAGGATTTCCTTTACCTGCTCTTTCAGTTTTGCAGGTACATCCGCATATGTTTTTTTGCCAAACATAATTTTCTGCGCCCATAACATTGCCATCATGTCCTCACCTCCTTCACCATATAACAACCATACCAAGATCCTACTCAGCATACACAACGCTTGACATCTCGATCAGGCAGTCACTTAGAAACTCCTGTGTTTCTTCCAGCGACTTTACTTGTGCCTTTAGCAGTTTGTTTTCTTCCTGCAGTATCTCCAACGGTGATGCTTCCGGTTCAGGTTCAGGCAACGGATCCTCGATCCACTTTCCTTTTTTGTACACATAATCCTGTGCATGCTGGAAGAAGGCAAACGCTTCTGCTTCACTGTCAAATGTTCTTTCAATGACAGTATCATCATCTGAATAGACACCATTTACAGATTCACAGCGCCCGCCTTCATCCAGCTTGATCTTAGCCGTTATCTTTTCTTCCTGTACTACAACACTCTTATTTGCTTTGCTCATATTCGATCCTCCTATGATACACCAACAACACGCAACAGCTTCACTCCGGGTGTATATGTGCCATTTGACAAATTCTTCTTACCCAGTTTCGCTATTGTGAGCATCTTATCGTTAATAATAAATTGCCCTGCCGTCTGCATAAATCCATCACCATCGCCTTTCCATGACAACCCGCCATAGATAGATTCACTGTATTCATTGTAGGGTACAGTGATAGGTGTTTCCAATATATCCACGTATAATTCCAGCCGACGGAAGTATTTTGGGGAAGCGTTCAGTTCGACTTGATTTCCTTCGCCAATACTTCCTGTCCAGAGCTGTCTGCGTCCTGATACACATACCCAATCTCTCCAATTGTTGTTATAAACCCTCATCCAGACATTGCCAGGATGTGGTGCGGCTTCATACAACAGCACAAAGGATATGGATGCCGATATATTGTATTGGATCTTAAGCCCCATAAAAGGATCATACGGACAGTTAGCCGTATCGCCGCTATATGTATTCGCTACTTCGACTAGCCCGTTTTTTATACCATCAGAGGCAAAGGATAGTATATTTGAAGAGGTGGCTGGTCTCACCAATAGTCCGCTCGCTGCTTTGGAAACATAGTTATTTGTTATTTCCGTTTCGGTAAAGTATCTGTCATCGTGATTATGTGATGATGGAGGATAAGTTTCCGGTTTATCGAACACCCCGCTCCATGGTACTGCCAAAGCCTTGTCTATGGTTCCTTCACCATCAATAATTTTTAATGGTGTACCGATTATGTTTCCATCCTTATCCACCAATTCCAGCCATAAGCAATCCTTTACCGGATCGCCGCTATACCACGCATGGATGCGGAAATAAGATCCATCATGCCCTGTGAAAAATTTAAGCATGCGGTTAGGCGCCTCATCACTGCCTAAGTCAAAGCCTTCAGGCGCATGGCTTGCGTTGGTCGCATTGTCTACCGTTGATATTCCATCCTTTGAGATAGATAATGCAGTACGAATAGCGGTACCATCAGCTTTGTATTTTCTGATGTAAAGTCCTCCATCATAAGCATATAGGCGATAATAAGCACCGTCTTTTGTATGGAAATTCAAATAGCGATCCTGATTCTCTGGTGATCCAACATCCATCCCATCCGTTCCAAATGCCTTATTTGCCTTACCGACTGTCTTTGTTCCCGTAAGGACATCATTGATCAGATCCGTTAATGATTGCAATGAATCGATCACAGGCGTTGCTCTCTCCACGCCTTTAATCAATGCACCCTCAAAATTGATCTTCCATAACGGTACCTGCCGATGGGTACCGCCTTTTGTAAGATCCTGTGATACGTAAGAAGGCACGACAGGTGTAGAAGCCTGTGTTCCTTTGATCACCTGCAGAGTGATCTCATCGTTTTGCCCATCTGTGTTAAAATCAAGCACGATCAGATCGATCCGATTATATCCGGACACTCCGATATCTGCGGTCAGCACTTCCTCATCACCCGGATCGATAATGGCAATATGTCCTTGTACAGACGCAACACCGTCACTGATCCTGAACTGATTACTGCCGATCGCTTCACACTTCATGCAGTTTCCGATGTTATGAATACCTTCTGCCCCCAAGATAGACGCAAATATACGGCTGTCATCCGATGCATATATATCGATTGGATCATCAATACGATCTACTGTAATATGTCTTAATCCCATGTTAATCACCTGCCTTATATTCTGTTGTCATATATGGGACACCGTTATAGATCTGTCCCTTTATGATCTTTCTTGTGACTTGCTTTTTCATACTGATACCCGTTGTCCTTTCCATTGCCCTTATGATGTCTCCCAGTTCCACATCCAGCTTCCCCGGTTCTATTTCCAGCTTCTTTGTAGGTCCCAATTCATTCAGTTTCTTAACCGCTGCGCGTTCCAATTCTTCCGGTGTTTCTACTGATGAATAATCATATACATAGGATCTTAAAGCGAGCCCTACCGGTATCCCTTCTGCGCCCGGATCATCACTGATCGTTCCATTCTCTGTTCTCCACAGCTCTATTACCTGACGATCCTTCAAGTTTCCCTGTCCCAATGCGATAATGTGATTATATCCGCTGTCGCTGTCCTCTGCGATCATGGGAATACCATAATCATTATCCAGGCATATCTGATCAGAGAGATCGTTGATCTCCAACGCTTCACAAATTACTTGACTGCCGGTAAAGGTGATGTTCAATCTCGCATTTACCTTTGCCAGCATATCCTCACATGCTTCAAGCACAGAGGAATACCTTATTTTGCCCATTACCGATATGTGGGATAGCTGATCCGATGCAACGATCAAACCGTCATAAGCGTTGTTGATCATATCAGCCAATACAGTATTGGCATCCCCATTAAATAGGTAATAATCATCCCCTGTTTCCGGTTTTATTACATGATCCTTCAGCATCCCTCGCCACAGTTTACATTTCAAAGTGATCTCATCATTGCCGGTATTTACTTTAACGCCGTAGACCATCCCGCCGATCTCTGATCCATCATCTGCATAGATCAATGCACCTTTCTTGACCGTAAGCTCTTTTGCATAAAGGATCACCTCAAAATCATTCCGGGCACTGCTTGCAATCGTACCCAATTCTATATCGATCTCACAGTTTGAAAGATATCCAAGTTCTACAATGCCACGTTCTGGATCATACGGCTCTGTATAAATCAGATCCATTTTGGCTGGCTCCTTTCATCAAATAACACAAGATCAAAACTGAACTCGCCTGACCAGTTCACGATCTGCTTTCCCGGATTGATCTTTTTAAATATCGAGATCTCTTTGTTTCGCTTGTTGAAAACATCCTCACTATTTCCATCTGCAGTGTATTTCACAATGGTCCTGGTTCTTTCACTACTGTAATCGATCATCAGGCGTTCATTTTCATGCAGATCGACAAATACCTGATAAAGATATCCGCCGATCATAATGGCCGGATTATTTACCGGGCCATACACGATAAATTGAAAATGAGCAGGAGCGGATAAAGGATTGTATAGCCCTCTGGTACCTACTCTTGCATGATAACGATACGGGTATCGGTAAGCATAGCGTTTGGTGCGTTCATTGACGCTGCCAATATTCGCATACAGATAAGAGTATCGATCTGACCTTAACCAAGTCGGCTGATCACTGACAAGGGTAAATGTACATGTTACATAAGGGTTACGCAAATTCACTCTGTCAGGTGCTGCGAGATAAATATAACAAGGCAGATAATACTCACCGACATAGAGCTTGCCTGCTGTCTCATTTGCGATATCCGTTTCCAATATTTGATAAAGCTCATCCGCAGCCGCTTTCCATGTGATCTCTTTTGTGGAAAGGATATCCAGATCAAAGGATTTCCTTGCGGTCTTTTGCTGAAAGGAAGTGATCTTTCCATTGTTTTGATTGTAGTCCCTACTGATGGTATACAGATCATCGATATCAAGCAGCTTATATGGACGTTTGCACAGGTTGACTGTTTGCCCTTTGTGGTTCTCATAATAAATATCCATCATTGCCACTCCTTTTTCATTCTACCGATCTCACGACTATTCAATTTCACAGATAGACCTTCATCACCGATCGCTCCTGCAACAGATTTACCCAGTTTGTCATAATCAATAGGATCCATATTCGTGGCATAGGAATTGTAGACATCGTTGCTTGCTTGTACCGGCATCGTACTGGAATGCTGTATCGCTATCGATCTCATGCCATCGATCGTAGATCCTAAGTCTATGCTGAAAGCATCTTCAAGCAAGGGATTCATCTGCTTTGCCTCATCAATGGCACACTGTACCATTGCCTGGGCCGATTTCTTGATCAAACCTTGTGAATCGGTAAGACCCAAAGCATAACCCGCACCGCCCCAATAAGCAACATCATCGCGAAAAACACGAGCTGGAGAACCTGTCTTTTGTGTGAGGTTAGCCGCATCTATCGCTGCTTGAACCATTGTTTGTGCAGATTCTTTTACCTTCTGTATTGCTTTTGGATCCAAAAGCCCGCGGGCATATCCTTCTGTGGCATAAATTCCTGATTGCTTTAATGCTTCGGATATGTTGGCCTTGTTAGTTACTGTAGCTACCGCTTCCGTCCATGTCTTCGCTAATTCTTTGGTATGCTTCTTTGTTACCTCTCGCTCAAGTTCCATTTCCTTCTCTTTT
>CANPNQ010000053.1 GCA_947575425.1 uncultured Erysipelotrichaceae bacterium | reverse complement strand
CACTGAAAAAGCAATTATCCAATAATTTATTAATCATCGCGCATCTTCCTCTCTTCTGTCTTTTTTGCCTTTTTCTTCGATCAGCTGCTCCCTTTGCCTTGGTTTCTATCCCTTTGTCAATGCGACTTAGCTCCTATGCAAGAGAAGCCTGATCCCATTCTAACCACATCATCCAAAACAGATCCTTCCATAGATATCAAGTTTTACTTATGATAGATCCCATATTCTTTGTATATGGTTTACATTGTAACATAACATCTTGTGATTTTGTTGTCGATAAATCAGAAAACTATGTGAATTCATGGTATAATATTTAACAGAAATTCTCTTTCTTTTTATGATACATCGAAATAGTGGTGTATTATGGTAAACTATGTGAGAAAAGAGGGCTATTCCTGCTTTTGCGGAAATGAAAAAAAGAAAGATTTTGTAAAACAAAGATTTTTATAAGCAGAAAAGAAGCGTACATCATATAGGGCATGAATAGGAGTGAAAGTGTATGAATCAAATCGCAGATCAATGGCAGGATTATGAATGCATCGATACAGGAAATGGGGAAAAACTAGAACGCTGGGGGGACATCATATTACGTCGTCCTGATCCGCAGGCTATATGGCCGATTCAAAAAGAAGATAAGCTGTGGAAAGAGCCGCATGCCCATTATCATCGTTCCAAAAACGGTGGAGGTACTTGGGAATACAAGAAACCATTTGAATCACAATGGACGATCCGCTATCGTAATCTGCGTTTTCAAGTGTCACCCACAGGATTTAAGCATACCGGGTTGTTTCCGGAACAGGCTGCCAACTGGGATTTTATGATGGATCAGATCCAGAAGGCACAGCGTGAGATACGCGTCTTGAATTTATTTGCCTATACGGGTGGTGCGACTATGGCTTGCGCTATGGCAGGAGCAGAAGAGGTCGTACACGTGGATGCCAGTAAGGGCATGGTTAACTGGGCAAAAGAAAACATGGCCTTATCTCATTTACAGGATCGCAAAATACGCTTTATTGTGGATGATGTATTCAAATTTGTCGCAAGAGAGAAGCGCCGCGGAAGAACCTATCATGCGATTATTATGGATCCTCCCAGCTATGGCAGAGGTCCCAATAAGGAAACATGGAAGATTGAGGAGCAGCTGTACTCCTTTCTCATGGCTTGTCTGGATATTCTTGATGATGATCCGCTATTTTTCCTTGTCAACTCCTATACCACAGGGCTTTCCGCTACCCTGTTACAGCATCTGTTAAAACTAACGGTTCACGCAAGGCATCCCAAAGGGATCCTGCAAGCCGGAGAAAACAGTCTGCCAATCACACGGGCAGAAACGCTGCTGCCCTGCGGCATCTATGCAAGATGGATAAAAAAATAGCGGTAGTGTGGGGGTTTTCGTGGATTCATCGTTTTTTTATCCCCACATTCCATAGGCATGAATGATCTCCATCCATGAGCTTCCAAATGAAAACAGCCGAAAATGACATACTCCGGCTGTTTTTTTTTCTTAAAATGCTTCCTTATTCTATCATTCATTACGCAATGCTGCTACAGGGTCCTCTTTTGCGGCCTTCCGCGATGGAATCAAACCACCGATCAGCGTCAAAATGATGCTGAGCAAAATCAATATGATGCTTGCGCCAATCGGCAAAACCGCACTGATATCGTTATTTTCAGCAATCGCATGAATTAAGGCATTCCCCGGTATCAGCAACAACAACGTGATCACAATGCCCATCGCTCCTGCCCCAAAGCCGATGATAAAGGTCTCCGCATTAAACACCTGCGAGATGTTCTGCTTGGAGGCGCCGATGGCACATAGAATCCCAATTTCTTTTTTGCGTTCCAGCACACTGATATACGTTATAACACCAATCATAATCGAAGAAACAACCAATGAAATAGCCACAAAGGCAATGAGTACATAGCCGATTACATTGACAATATCCGTCACTGAGGACATCAGAGTACCGACGAAATCCGTATAGGTGATCACCTTTTCCTCATCCTCAGTCTTCATTCGTTCATTGTAGTCATCCAAGATTTCCAGCACATGGCTTTTACTTTCAAAATCCTTGGGATAAATATCAATCTGGGAGGGCTGATCAAAGTCCGCATAACCCAGTTTTTTCAAATTGTTTTCATAGGAAGTGACCTCGCGCATCATCATCGCACTCATCAACTCTGCCAATTCTTCCTCGCTCATATGAAATTCGATAGCCCCCGCAAATGCATCGGCCTCGAAGGTAATCGCCTTGCCAAAGGAACTTCCCATCTGCATCATGCTGCTTGCAAGCTCCTTCTGTAAGGTTTGGGTTAAGGAGTCCATCGCCTCCTGCATATAGATCTGCATATAAGCACTTAACTGTTCTTCCAAGTTTGTCTCTTTCAGTATTTCACTCATGCTATCCATAATCAAATCTCTTGCCTGTGGGGAATTCAAATATTCCATAAAGCCCATACTCCAAGAATCCATGGTAGGCAAACCGTTTGCCTTAGCATAAGCATCATATCCATTCATCAATTCAGCGATCAATACACGCATCTGCTCGGTGGTTATTGTCAGATCCCCGTTAGCGATGATAATCTCCTGTATATGCTTTTGAATCAATGCCACTGCCTGTGGTGTCTGTAAATAGGCGTTGAATGCGGTCTCCAGCTGATTTAGGTCAGCCTCAGGATGTGATTTCATATACTCCTCATACCCCTGTGCCAGTGCATACACCAGTTTTTGTGTCTGATCCTGTGATATATTCACATGAATATGTGCCATCATATCCTCCAGATCCAACGGCGGCAATGCTGCCTGTCCCATCGCCTCCTGCAAACCACTCAAGTCAAGCTCCAACCTTCCGGGATCCACTTGAAATGCCGATTGAAGCTGATCTGCATTGATCGAAAATAGGGACGCCATATCAAAATCTGAGCGTTTTTCACGATCATCAAATGCCTTTCCCGTAAACACATTGGTCTGCGGATCAGCCAGCTGCGCTTTGACGATAGCACTCTCCTGTGCTTGTTCAATGATATGGGTCGTTAAAGACGCCGGATAACACAAGCCCATCCTCAGCATAGCAGCATTCGCATCCTCCTTGGGCTGGACAATTCCTACGATGGTCATGTCCTCGCCGTTTTCCACCAGCTGCTTCATATAGGCGCTATCCTCGCTTTTATCCACATATACCCCATATGCTTCATCATATTCATAATAATCTACAGCATGAACCAGTTTAAAACGCACTCCCAATATCTCCTCATAAGATAATGGATGAATATCCTCGGGCGCATCCACATTCTCCTCATGGGCAAACTGATTTACCATCTGATCCAATTCCTTCGGATCTCTCAACCCCATGGAATACAGCAATAAATCACTCATTCTGCCACTGGAAGAAAGAACCAAAACACATTCATGATAGGAGGTTGGCCAATGCCCTGCCTTCACATCATATTGATCCTCATATAATTCGCTATTTCCCGGCATTGGAAAAAACACATCCGTACTCATTGCCATGGACATCAAGGAGTTGTTTGATGTAGAAGAGCCTAGCCCAAGGCTTTGAAAGGATTTATCTGGATTGACTTGCCGATATCCATCTTCACTCAAGCGAAACAGCTGCGGCATCACATTGTATTGGTATTCTATCGCATTGGTATATGCAGAAATATGGCTGTTTTCCCCTTCCAAAAACTGTTTGAAGGAGATGAGATCATTCGATCCGATCTTGGAAAACATCTTGGTGATCATCTGCATGATCCTAACCTCACCCTCAGATGGTTCACTCGCCTCAACGCTCTCTTCTGCGAAACCCATCATCATTGAGGTAATATCAAAGCCGGTGCTTTGGATCTGAAGCGGATATTCAGACAATGTCTCCTCCTCAATCAATTTGATATAAGCATTGACTCCGGTAGACAAAGACAATATCAGGGCGATGCCGATAATCCCAATGGATCCCGCAAAAGAGGTCAATATCGTCCTGCCTTTCTTCGTCTTTAAATTGTTAAAACTTAATGACAGTGCGGTGAGAAAGGACATAGAGGACTTTCCCATATTTTTGTGTTTGGGCTCTTCTAATTCCTTTTCATCCAATTCATACGGATGGGAATCAGAGATGATCTTCCCGTCTCTCAACTTTACAATGCGTGTCGCATAATCCTCAGCCAGCTCCGGATTATGTGTAACCATAACGACCAGCCGATCCTTCGCCACTTCTTTTAACAGATCCATGACCTGCACGCTTGTATCACTGTCCAAGGCGCCGGTTGGCTCATCTGCCAACAAAATATCAGGGTCATTGACCAAGGCTCTCGCAATGGCCACTCTTTGCATCTGCCCTCCGGACAGCTGATTGGGTTTCTTGTGACATTGTTCCAGCAGTCCTACCTGATCCAAAGCATGCTTCGCCTTTTCCCTTCGCTCTTGCTTGGAGATACCGGAGATCGTCAGTGCCAATTCTACATTGGCTAACAGCGTCTGATGCGGTATCAGATTATAACTTTGAAATACGAAGCCGATCGTATGATTACGATAGGAATCCCAATCACGATCTTTGTATTGTTTGGTTGATATGCCATTGATGATCAGATCGCCGCTGTCATATCGATCTAAGCCGCCGATGATATTCAATAGAGTTGTCTTTCCTGAGCCGCTGGGTCCCAATATCGCTACAAATTCATTATCCCGTAAATTCAGGCTGACATCATCCAATGCTTTTTGAATGAGTTCTCCGGTACGATATTCTTTATGAATCGATTTGATCTGAAGCATAACACTCACTCCTTATCCTTCCACCATGATTCATTGCTAAATATTATACTAAAAACATGTATCGATGAACAGTCACTTCTTCACTTTCCCACAATATCACAAAATTCAAACAATAAAGCAGTGCCATAAACGATTTCAAACAAATTCTCTTGGCAATACAAACATTTTGCAGGCAAATGATCATATCATAATTACAGTTCGTGGATTAGTAAAAAAAGCAAAATCTAATTCAGCTATAATATGAATTAGAGAGTCTCATAGTTTCCTATAAGAATATATTTTATAATTGACAAGGTCAATATTTTGACATAAGCTGAAGATGGTGCTATTATAACAGCGAAATTATGGCTGTGTTAATTCATTCTTATGCCTTAGCGCTTTGATGTCCATAAATCTTGGTTGGCGCATTTTTATGAGTATGATAAAACACTATTATGATGATTTTATAGCCAACGAAAGGAGAAGTATATGGCAGTAAACACAGAGGTATTACTAACATGGACTTTTATGGAGAAGGCAACTCCTGAAGAAGAAATCTTGTCCATACTAACGGAAGGAGAAGAAATTTTACAATGTTACAAAACAGTTAGAGATCAAGCCGCTCTAACAAATAAAAGAATTATAATTATGGATAAGCAAGGCATTAC
Source organism: uncultured Erysipelotrichaceae bacterium (assembly GCA_947575425.1). Lineage (GTDB taxonomy): Bacteria > Bacillota_I > Bacilli_A > Erysipelotrichales > Erysipelotrichaceae > C-19. The sequence goes on along the minus strand of CANPNQ010000053.1, from coordinate 1,413 downwards.
CGGTAAAAAGATAGAGATCTATTCTTTACCATATCGCTCCATCGATATGTGGTCTAGTGAAAATGTCGGTAAATTATTTGATATAAATTCCGAGTTAGAGCTTTGGACAAAGGCTGGACATTTTAAATTAAAATTAAATCCCAAATGCGATATTAGAGAATTTGATAGAATTCTAGGCAAGGCAATACTTGATTAAAAAAAACTCCTCGCTTACGCAATAGATAGGTGATGGAGCATATGCCAATATGCTCTAATATAAGAAAAGAAAAGGTAGTGACACCATGGCAATCATCGATATCACCGCTGTCGAATTAGACCATCTCGATAAATTCCGCAAGCTTGATGATAGTAAAAAGGAGAAGATTGATCAGATTATAGAGACATACTTGAAGTGTAAAGATATGGCAGAATAACGGATCCCGCAAAAGGGGTCCGCTTTATTTTGCCTTATTCATAAAATCAATGATGCCTTTATCCACAGTTTTGAACCAACGGGCATAAGTGCTGTGGAGCGTTGCCACGGTGTCTCCCAGTCTCTTGGCAATATCAAAGTCGGTAAACCCGGCTGACATATGATTGATCAAATAAGATGCGTGAGAGTGAGTAAGCTCATGCAAGCGTGAAAATGGCGAATAGAAACATGAATAAACAGAATGATGTGGGTCAAAACAACGGTGAACATAAAAAAAACTCCCATAACATGGGAGAAAATCGCAAGTTGGTGCGGATGACAGGATTTTAATTTTTATTTATAATAAGTGTTTTTTAGGACTTTTTGACACCACTTGACGTATATTTTTCCTATTTTTCCATTTAATTTATGCCAAAATTTATGCCATGTATATTTGTTTAGCATAATTAAAAGTCAAAAAATTCCGATTTCCTCTTTACATACGTTTAAACGTATGGTATAATATTATCAGAAAGGAGGTAATAATGGATATAGATAAAATAAAAACGTTGAGCGAAATATTCAACAACTTCGCCCAACCAATCGCAACAATCATTGCTTCACTGGTAGCCGCCAAGGTAGCATTGATTGTAGCAAAGAGCCGGAGGAAGTGATTCCTCCCCTCTTACCTGTTTTATTATATCACATTTATCACTATGAAACCAATGTATATTTTAATTGTATTTGCCGGTATAGCTATGACGCTCAATAAAGATCTGTGCTGGATCGGTATTGCGCTGATGGTTATAGGCATGATCGCTTACGCTAAGGAGGACTAATGGAAAAGAAAGAACGACCACAAGAGCGCTATGACAGGGCCAATATGGCAATGGTAGGCGCTAAGTACAAGAAAGAATTTGTTGCCGAATTTAAAGAAGCCTGTGCGACTTTAGGCATCAGCCAATCAGAAGTAATACGAAAAGCCATGCAGGAGACGATCGAAAAAGCAAAAAAATTGCCTA
>CANPNQ010000052.1 GCA_947575425.1 uncultured Erysipelotrichaceae bacterium | reverse complement strand
AAGCGCCTTCCAAACACCAATCTCATACGCGCCCTTACTGCCGCCGCCACCCAATACCAATGCCTGTTTCATCCCTTGTCTCCCCGCTTGCGCATATATTCCTCACATAAAGCAAAATTGCTCGTTGTTACCGCACACATTCCCTGTGCCAGACAAGCATCGATATCCTGAATAGAAGAGATCAAACCACCGCCGATTAAAGGCAGATCGCTGTATTGGCGCACGCGCACTACTCCATGGGCACACATCGCCGGCAACAGCTCCAAATAATCGCTCTGTACCTGATTAGCAAGCGCGCAACCCTTTTCCACACTGTCGGAATCAATGAGAAATAAGCGCAAAATCGCTAGGCAATGATGCTTTTTTGCACATGCAATCACCTTTCCTTTGGTGGATATGATTCCATCACAGCGCAAGGTTTGTATCAGATACTGAGCCCCAAAGGGATCATTCGCCAGTCCATGCGTCAGATCCATATGAACCATGAGTTTTTTTCCTTTGGCATGTGCCTGCTGGAACAGATCTGCCAAAAAATTGATATGAAATCCGAGTAGGATTCCCCATGTCAGTTCACTGTCCATAAAGCGATTAAATTGTTTCCAATCCTTGATGACCGGCAATACGTGCTGTTCCATCCTCCATCACCTCATCCAAAGTTCTTGCAGCGATCAGATCAACACCTAAATCTGCGATATTGGATACAGCCACGCTGCCGCAGATGATCGGTGCGCATACCTTAGCATGTCTCGCAGCTTCCATTATATCAAAAATTTTCTCCTTTGGCACCTCCTGTGAGGTGATTACCGGCAAAAGCGGCAGCTCGGCACGCGCAATGCGGATCGTCGTTGTCAACATTCGCATCGGATGGGTGAGCTCCTTTTGTGCATAGGCAACACCGCGAGGGCATGTATTTCCGCTGATGGATAGAATCTGATCTCCTTCCATTTCCACTTCTAAATGACAGCTCATCGGACAGATGATGCAGGGTAATTCCTTTTTCATATTATTCCTCCCTCACTTTCACCCAAATGGCGCCATGTCCATCCAACGCTTCCTTCTTGCAGAGGATTCGCTGCATTTGCGATGGCAACAGGACTTTTTTGCGGATTTGTTGAAATACACCGGTTTTATTTTCAAAGGTTATGAGCGCATGGTGCAGCGGACGCTTTACACGAAAGGAGAAAATGACATCCTCCTTCTCATGGGTGGTAATGTGCTGCGGCACCACGTAGCTGATCTCACCTTCTGCGATTACCTCTGTACATGCTTCCTCTGTCTTCTTTTCCATATCTTTTATCGCACTTGCCCCTGCCACTCTTGCCTCCATGCATACATCATCTACCAAATCATGCACATGCAAAGCGTTGCCGCAAGCATATACATGCGGAATGCTTGTTTCCATATGCGCATTGACCTTCGCTCCCTTGGTTTTTGGATCTAATACAACTCCTGCCTCTTGTAACAGTGTTTCCTCGGGGATTAACCCAACCGATAATAATAGCGTGTCTGCCGCAAAATGCTTTTCACTGCCGGGGATCGGCTGTTTATTTTCATCCACCTGCGCAATGGTAATTCCCTCCACACGAGTATCTCCCTGTATATCGATCACGGTATGGGACAGATACAGCGGAATATCAAAGTCCTCTAAGCACTGCACGATGTTTCTTGTCAATCCGTTGGAATAGGGCATCAGCTCCGCTACGCCCAATACCTCTGCCCCCTCCAAGCGCATTCTTCTTGCCATAATCAACCCGATATCACCACTGCCTAAGATAAAGACGCGCCTTCCCACCAAAATATTTTCCATATTCAAATAACGCTGCGCACTGCCGGCAGTATAGACGCCCTTGATTCGCTTTCCGCCGATGGAGATCATTCCTCTGGTTCTCTCATAACAGCCGCTTGCCAAAATAATTGCCTTTGAGCGAATGCGGCATAAGCCATCCTCAGGATGTACATAGGTGACGATACGATCTGGGGTGATGGAAAGCACGCTTGCCTTTGTACGGTATGGAATCTGTGCTTGATGCAGCGCATCGATCAAGCGCTGGGCAAAGGCGGGTCCGCTCAGCTCCTCATGAAAGAGCTGTAAGCCAAAGCCATTGTGTATGCACTGTTGTAAGATACCGCCCAAGGCATCTGAGCGCTCCAGCACCAGCATGCTTTCACAGCCCTGTTTTTTTGCCGCCAAGGCAGCGGACATCCCCGCACTTCCTCCGCCGATGATGATCAAATCGATTTGTTTCATCCCTTTGCCTCCTCTCCCAACTCGCTGCCTGCTCCATCATAACAGATTTCATGAAGCGGCAGGCGGCTCTCCCGCGCCAAAAGCTTCGCGACCTCTACTTCACAAAATCCCCCCTGACATTTCCCCATGCCGCAGCGCACCCGTTTCTTAACTTCCTTGATGCTGCGGGGCGGGATCGGACGGCGCAAAGCCGCCAATATTTCTCCTTCGCTGATCGCTTCACAGCGACAGATGATATGACCATAGGTCGGATCTGCTTGAATCAGCGCCTTTCGCGCATCATCCTCCATCTCATCGCAACGAATGACCGACTCATTCTCGATCCATTCTTCCTTGCGCTCCCATGAGGAAATATGCATTGCCTCTAAAACATAACGAGAGATTGCCGGAGCGCTTGCCAGACCCGGAGAATCTATACAGCCAAGATGATAGATACCGGGATGTATGGCACTTTCCTCTATATAAAAATCATTGTCATTGCCGCAGGGACGACAGCCGCTGTAAGAGCGAATGACCTCGCCATAAGGGACCTCTTTTACCAGTTGGGTGAGCTGCTCCCTTACCCTTGCCAATCCTTGCGATGTTGTGGAGGTATCTTCCTCACTCAATATCTGCGCATCTGGTCCCAATAAAATATTGCCATGTATGGTAGGAACGCAAAGTACGCCCTTGCCTTTATCGCTTGGCAGCGGATATAAGATATGATGCACAAAATCACGGGCATGATGAGATAATACGTAATATTGCCCCCGCTTGATCTCCATGTGAAACGGTGAAGCGCCATCGCACAGTTTGCCAATACGCTCCGCGCCCAAGCCTGCCGCATTGATAATCCGCTTTGCGCATAAGGTCTGTTTGCTTGTCTTTACTTCATAATAATCACGCTTATGCATGATGCCTATAACTTCCTCCTCCAGATACAAATCAACTCCATTTAATACAGCGCATTCCATCAAGCGCAGCGCCATCTCCCAAGGCTCGATGATTGCCGTATCCGGCACGTACAATGCCATGAGCGCCGCTTCACATACATGAGGCTCTGCCTGTTTCAGTTCCTCTCCACTCACCAATTCACAGCGTACCCCGCGCTTGTTTCCCCGCTGTTGCAATTCCTTGAGCTGAGCAATCTGCGATTCTTCACTCGCAATGACATAAGCACCGATTTTCTGATAGTGCGCATGAACCCTTTGAGCAATCGCTTCATAAGCCTTTGCGCCTTCCACATTCAGTTGTGCTTTCAGCGTATGGTCCTTGGGATCATAGCCCGCGTGAATGATCGCACTATTTGCCATCGTGACACCGCCTGCCACATCATGCTCCTTTTCCACTACCGCAAAGCTGCCTTTATAATGGCTAAGATCATATGCCAAAAAACTGCCGCAGATACCTGCTCCGATAATACATACATCCAACATCATTATCCCTCCTGTTTTTTTGTCTATATCCGATGATGGATTTCTCCCATCTGTCTTCTTATTGTCGTTTTCGATCATGGTTCATATGAACAGCATCATGCTCTTCCTTCCACTGCCTTAACCAAACTGCAAAATGGCGATTCCCCCTTATCACCCGCATTAAGATTCCTTTGTTTCATCTCTTACCCGAAACAAAGAAAAAAGCGAGCATACAAAAGAAATTTGATTTCTTTCGATGTCTCGCTCTCTCGCATCTTCTATGAACTTTTCCAATTATTCGCTTTCGCTATCCGTCTGTGAATCTTCCTGTGCCTCCGGTAAGAATCCATATTTCTCGATCTTCTTTTTAAAGGTATCGTAGGAAACCGCTCCGGTAAATACGCCCTTAATCACTCCGCCTTTGATAAAGAATACGCTCGGTGTGCCGCCAACCAATCCGATATATTGTTCTAATTGTTCGTATTCGGGATAGCTTACCGTCCCGGTTACCTCATCCTTTAGCGGTTCTTCATCCATATAAACCTCAGTAATACGGATATCATACACGTCGGTAATCTCCTCCATCACAAGCTGAAATTCCTCACATGCGCCGCAGGAGGTTTTACTGACCACAAGAATCATATCATCTTCACCCTCGATCGCCGCAACGGCTTCCTTGGCTCCGGTATGAACGATACCCTTTTGAGAAGGAAAGCAGCCGACAAGCAATGTCAGACATAGCATAGCACCTATTATTTTTTTCATATCTGCTTATTCGCTCCTATCTTTCCACCTTATTTTACACCATTTTTATAGAGATTTCAAACATTTCAGGACACTCGATTGATTTTCAGCTTCTATTCACTTTTTTTCCATGACCCTATTGCCATAACTATGTTTGTTTCTCCTTTCGGAAGCGATCCTATGGGGCAGTTTGTTTTCTGTATTTGATTCTATTTGCCTATGTTGGAAGTAGTTTTATCGTTTCCCCTATATCCTTAGTTTGCTTCGCTTGTGGATTGGCTATTCATATAGGGAGTTAATTGGGGTACCTTGCCATTCACGATCTGAACGATGATTGGGATTTCGGTAGAGGTCTCCAGCTCGGAGGTGGATAATATGGTGATGACCTGCGTTTTTACACTGATCTTCATATATGCCTTCACCATGGTATTGTTTATGCCATAGGGCAGAGAGTCTACTTTGATTTCTCCTGTGACATCGTTTAACAGTTTCAAACGGATGGGAATACGAGGACCCCAGTTTGCCAAAAACGGAATCTTTGTGAGTAATCCAATCGGGCATTCATAGACTGCACCGTTGATGAAGTAGATCTCCTCGCCATCGGGATAGCCCTTAACCTCACCATCCGCATTCAGACTTTCATCAATCGTATTTAGGGAGGTGTACAGAATTTGGTTGAGTTGATAGGAGTCATATTCAATGGAGGTAATCGTTCCATCTTCTAGGGTAGTCGCATGGATCAGCTCGCTGGGGTCATATTCCATATCAGAGAGTACCGCTTGGGTAATATTGTTGATCGCAAAGATCACATTTTGCTTGGCGATCGCCTGTAAGCGCGGTTCCACATAATCATTCAATGAATGGATCCACAAAGCAAACAACACAAAAAAGACAACGCTGCCTAGAAGAAAGCGATTGCGCAGCCAATGAGTCTTATGCTTCTTTTGTTTCACAGAGCAGCAATGCCTCTTTTCCATTCATCAGCGTTGTGACTCCGTACGCCTTGGCTATCTCATTCATGGCAATCACCCGAGCGTTGAGCATTGCCTCAAAGCCATAGCGGTATTCGGTGAGAATCACTGCGATGGGCAGTTCTTTGCGAAAATAGCGGACGTCAAACATATTTTGGGTGATGATCGTTTTTGTGGATGTGATTAGATATAGGGGATAACCGGGCAGATGCAGGTGCATGCCGATAAAGGACTTATCATAGAGCGTAATACTTTTGATTTCAACCATACACATTCCTCCATAATATATTGTATGAAGAAGAATGGGAAAGTGACCAATTTTAGGCGCTAGAAATGAGGAGAGTAATGATAGGAGAAGGTCCATATCACATCACGGGTTAGCTTATTTGCGCCTTCCTCTTTCATTAGACATACGTCAATCGATGAAATTGATGGATGGGGTTTCATCATAAGATACGAGGTTCTCGGCAGCAAAGAAAGTACTTAAACGGTACAAATCAAAACTCCCTCTTTCCTTTCAAACCTTGAACACCTCATTGAAAAGCAGCATCAGTTGATTATTGCCCTAAAGTATATAACCTCAGGTGTTAAGCATATTACTCCATTCTTAATAATTATACACAGCAATACATCCAAGTACTTTTATTTTTGAATGAAATGTCACTGTCCTTTTTATTTTATAATTACCCAATGCCCTGTTTTATCAGAGCCATCACTCTTTATAGCTCCCTTTTCTTTCAAGGACTTAATCGTTCGATCGATAGTGCAAGCAGAATATTAATAATTCCAATAAGATATATTCGAGTTATGTTGAGTTATTTAAAAGCGCATGAAAGACAAGCACTTCATTTCGGTTGAAACCGTCAAAATTTACTTCGCCATTTACTTCGCCATTTACTTCGTCATTTACTACGCCATTTACTTTATTATTCCTAATTGTTAGATTGAGCATAAAGGCGTTACCCGTATATTCAGAATCAGGAAGTCCTGCATTTTTCATTTCATTAAACATACGGTCAACGCCCTCGTCAAACTCTTTTACATACTCATACTGATGTAAGAACTCCACGATTTGCTGGTTGCGCGAGAAATGTACTGTACGAAGATTGTTCAGACGAACAAGTCCTGATAAACTACCGGGACTTTCAACAGAAATGCGTTCTTCAAGCATTTTAATTTGATAATCATTGCCCTTTATACTGTAATCCCAACAGGCAATCGCATTGACAATGATTACTTTCTAAGCTAATTTTGAGTATTCAGGGAAAGTAATTGACAGCATCAAGAATACGGTCATTAAAAACTTCGTCTTTGATATTTCCGTCTACCTTCTCCGATTGAATTATTTTTCCCTTCTTTATTACTGCCATGTCGCACTGACATCTAAATCACAGTCTCAACCCTGTGCTATCTAAATCGCTAATACAACCCTCCCAACATTTCGTTTGGTATGTTCTGCTGGAGCGATTTTTACGACCATTTTTACTGTCCGCCGCTGATGGTCAAAGGCCTGAAAAGCCCTTAAAGTAAGATGCTTGTCGGCGGTTAGTTCTTAACCCGTGACATCAAAACTACGCTCTCCACATGCATCGTATGCGGAAACATATCCACCAAAAACATCTCCTTACCCACATACCCTAGCTTCTTAAAATATAGAAGATCCCGGATCTGTGTCTTAGG
>CANPNQ010000051.1 GCA_947575425.1 uncultured Erysipelotrichaceae bacterium | reverse complement strand
AGAGACAGTAAGCAGTTGGCAAAGCTGGGAAGAGAACAGGCAGATTTGACACAAATCGTGGAAACCTATAATGAATATAAGAAAACAATGCAGGCAGTGGAAGACGCCAAGGAACTGTTAAAAGAAGATGATAAGGAAATCAAAGAGATGGCAGAATTGGAAATTGCCGAGAGTGAACCGCTCATCAGCGAACTGCTGGAAAAGATGGAGATTTTGTTAATACCGAAGGATCCCAATGATTCACACAATGCGATTATGGAAATCCGCGGTGCGGCCGGCGGTGATGAAGGCAACATTTTTGCCGGAGACTTGTATCGTATGTATGTGAAATATGCGGAGTCCAAAGGATGGCGCATCGAAGTGATCGAAATGGATGATTGTGAAGCAGGCGGCTTTTCTTTGGTCAGCTTTATGGTCAAGGGAGATGGCGCTTATGGCACTTTTAAATTTGAAAGCGGTTCTCATCGCGTACAGCGTGTGCCTAAGACGGAGAGTCAGGGACGCATTCACACCTCGACCGCAACGGTACTGGTATCAGCGGAGATTGAGGAGGAAGATTTTGATATCGATATGAATGACTTGGAGATTGAGACGATGCGCTCCTCCGGCGCCGGGGGTCAGCATATCAATAAGACCGATTCTGCGGTGCGCATTGTGCATAAGCCGACGGGTATTGTGGTGAAATGTCAGGATGGACGCTCCCAGCATGAAAATCGAGCAACCGCACTCATGACGATTCGCTCTCGTGTCTATGAAGAGCATCAGCGTGCTTTGGAGGAGGAAGCCGGGGCGCAGCGTCGTTCTAAAATAGGAACGGGAGATCGCTCGGAAAAGATCCGTACCTATAACTATCCCCAAAATCGTGTCAGCGATCATCGCATTGGCTATACGGTCAATCAGTTAGACCGTATTATGGAAGGACGTTTGGATGATCTGTTTGCGGCATTACAAAGTGCCGACCAGCAGGCGAAACTCGCCGGAGAAAAACAGGTATGATCACCTTTCAAGCGGCACTTCGTCAAGCGCAAAAGGAAATGGTGGCGGCAGATATGGGCGATCAGGCAGCACAGCTGTATCTGTTGGAGTTAGCTCATATGCGCTCTCATGATCTTTATATGGAGATGGATCAGGTGATGGATGAGGAATTATATACGGAGTATCTCAAAGGAATAAAGCGGATGCTGGCAGGGGAACCGTTGGGACATGTGCTTGGCTATGAATGGTTTTACGGTTATCGCTTTATCGTAAATGAGCATGTGTTGATTCCAAGACCAGAAACCGAGGAGCTGGTTGCCAACATTCTGGCAGAATATGATGCCTATTTTTCCCACAAGGAAAACGTGATTGCGGCGGATATCGGCACTGGAAGCGGTGCGATTGCGATCGCTTTGAAAAAGGAAGCGCCTGCGCTTCACATATTGGGAACGGATATCAGTGATGATGCGATCAAAGTCGCAAAAGAGAATGCGCAACACAATGACGCACATGTTCCCTTTATGATCGGAGATATGTTAAAGCCACTGGCAGATCGTGATTTAAAGGTGGACATCTTAATCTCCAATCCCCCTTATATTCCCATACATGAGGAAATGGAACGCAGTGTCGTGGACTATGAGCCGCATGTGGCGCTGTTTGGCGGAGAAGATGGATTGAAGTATTACCGCATGATCTTTGCGGATTGTCGTAAGGTGTTGAAGGATCAGGCAATGATGGCATTTGAGATGGGGTGGAATCAGAGGGCAGGCATGGAACAACTGATGAAGGAATACTTCCCTCATGATCGCTATGAGATCGTTCGTGATATGAGTGGTAAGGATCGGATGCTATTTGTGTATATCAATTTATAAGGAATAGGTGAGAGATGCGTTGTGCAAACGGTATGTGGCTTGAGAAAGCAGGCGTCCTATCGATGTGTCACAGACATCTCTTTTTATACGTTGCATGCTGTATGTGATGCAGATAACATATGCATAGAGAAGCGCAAAAGGAATGATCTGTCTTCAGGGAAAACGAAGGTTCGACAATGTTCGCCATGGCTGTTGTGGTATATGATTGTTCTAAGGATGCAATAATATGCGCAGGAAAGCTTACGGATGAGAAAAGAGGGTTATGATGAAGTTTACGCGTTTTCATTGGTGCTTATGTATGGTTGTGACACTGGCGGCGGCGATTGTGTTTTTTATGATCGCTCGCCAAAGTGATCAGGAAGAGCTGTTTTATTTCTTTTCAGGAATCTGCTTCTTATATGCGGTATTTGCGTTGGTGCGCATGGTGGTGTGTCGAGATCATCATCGTTTGGATGAGATCGAGGATGCACAACTGTATCATACCAGCTGTCCAAGCTGTGGGGAAATGCTGGCAGGACATGAATTGTTTTGCCCGAAATGCAGTGCGTTTTTGCCAAAGCGAGGACCAATGGCAAAGGATGCAAAGGAAGATGATCCCTCGTTGTTACAGTGAGGATAGAAGGGATTCATCCAATATACAGAGGATAGACGTAACGGATTGTACAGACACCATTATATGATACAGGGAAAACAAAAGATATTAACCCATTTATTAGGTAAGTTTCTCAAAGACATTGATCAATTCTTTGATGTGCTTTTTTGTGGCTGTAATAGTGGAAATGGTGTAGGATAGTATCATAAAGATAAATTCTTGGCATGAAGAAGCAAATATAATGGCGCAAAAATAAAAGAGATGATCTATTTCTTTTATTGATTATTTACAGCTTTAGCAATCAAATTAGTTTTCATCAGAATGGAAAGTTTGCCTATTGGTAAAAGAGATTTGAATGGCAGGTTAAGAAAGAACTAAAATTATTTATGGATCAACTGCATCGGAAAGAAATTCTATTGTTATATGAATGATCACATCGGCATTCTTCGATGGATTTTCACATTTCCATGCATACAGAAGTCATTTCGTGTATAATAAGGAAGAAAAAAGCAGGTGATATTATGGCAGATGTGATCGTGATTGGTGGCGGACATGCCGGTGTGGAAGCGGCATTGGCGTGCGCGCGCAATCATAAAAAGACTATTTTATATACCTTAGATATGGATATGATTGCCAGTATGCCCTGTAATCCCAGTATCGGCGGACCGGCAAAGGGAATCGTCGTGCGTGAGATCGATGCACTTGGCGGAGAGATGGGCAAAGCAGCAGATGCGACAGCATTGCAGTTTAAAATGCTCAATACGACCAAAGGACCGGGGGTTCAGTGTCTGCGTGTGCAATCGGATAAGCTGGCATATAAGCGCTATATGAAAGAGGTTCTGCTTGCCCAAGCTGACTTAGAGGTGCGCGAGATGATGATTGAGGCACTGGTGAGTGCGGATCACAAGGTTAAGGGTGTCTTACAGGCAGATGGTCAGATGGAGGAAGCGGAAATTGTGATCTTAACGACAGGGACGTTTATGAGCGCCTCTGTGCTGGTCGGCCATAGTGCGACTGCCAGCGGACCGGATGGACAGGCAACCACAAGCAAGCTGTCACAATCACTCCGTGATCTGGGACTCACTACCTTTCGCTTGAAAACAGGAACTCCGGCACGAATTAAAAGTGACTCGATTGATTTTACCAAGGCGGAGCTTCAAAGCGGATCGAAGGAATTTGTGTCGTTTTCCTATGAGACAAAACACATTCGTCCCTTTGAAACACAGCTTCCCTGTTATCTGATATATACCACGCCGCAAACGCATGAGATCATACAATCTCATTTACAGGATTCGGCCATGTATTCCGGATTGGTTCAGGGGGTCGGCCCCCGTTATTGTCCCAGCATTGAGGATAAACTCGTACGATTTGCGGATAAAGAGCGCCATCAGATCTTTTTAGAGCCGGAGAGCGAGGAGCTGGATACAACCTATATTCAAGGGTTTTCTACCTCCATGCCATATGAAGTACAGGAACAGATGCTGAAAAGCCTTCCCGGGTTGGAGCATTGTATCATTGACAAATACGCCTATGCGATTGAATATGATGCGATCGATCCGTTACAGATGAAGCCAAGCTTGGAAAGCAAGGTGGTTGAAAATCTATTTACCGCAGGACAGATCAATGGCACCAGCGGCTATGAGGAAGCCGCCGGACAGGGGTTATTGGCAGGAATCAATGCGGTGCGCAAACTGGAGGGCAAGGAAGCGTTGGTGCTTCGTCGTGATGAGGCATACCTCGGTGTATTGATTGATGATCTTGTGACAAAAGGGACCAAGGAGCCATATCGTCTGTTGACCTCTCGTGCAGAATATCGCTTGTTGTTACGACATGACAATGCGGATGAGCGCTTATGCCGTTATGGCTATGAAAACGGTTTGATCAGCGAACAGCGCTATCGCCTGTTTCTGGAAAAACAAGCGGCGATATCCGCTTGTAAAGAACAACTGTCACAGCTGCGCTTTACCCCAAAATCAGAAATCAATCGCTTTTTGAAGGAACGGGGCTTGGAAGCGCTAAAGGAAGGAATCAGCGCATTGGAGCTGTTAAAGCGTCCGATGATCGCTTTGGCTGATCTCGCACCCTATCTCGCTTTTACTTTGGCTGATGAGGTGAGGAAGCGTGTGGAGATCGAGGTCAAATATGAAGGCTATATCGCAAAGGCAAAGCGGGATGCTAGACATTTGCGCCAGATGGAGGAGCGCAGAATACCGAATGATATCGATTATCTGGCAATTGACCATCTTTCCTTGGAGGCAAAACAAAAGCTCCATGAGATCAGACCGCACACGATCGGACAGGCAAGCAGAATCTCCGGTGTAAATCCTGCCGATATTGCGGTATTGGCTGTCTATTTAGAGAGTAAAAAAGAATCGGATCAGTGATTGGGATCAGAAAATCGGTGTGTTTCCTATGTGGGATTGTGTTTGAGAATGGCGGATCGCATGCTTGGGTGAGGAATGATTGTGATGGGGAGGATGAATTTTGATAGGAAACGTTAAAGGATGAGATGGCATGCGACAAGAGCATCCTATATGCAAGGAGAAATGATAGGAGGATCTTTGCCTATGCTTGCATCCTCTATAGGGGAAGGCAGAATACAGAAAGGAATAAAAAATCGTCTCGCATCGGCGGGACGATTACGCTTATATGTTATATTTCATGTTACAATGCTTGTGATTCCATGATTCGGACACCGAGTTCAAATGCCAATAGGGCGATCTTACTTTTTTCATCCAGCTTTGTCTCATCAGAAACGCTGCGCGGATCCCAGCCATTGCTTTGTAAATGATCTCCTGCATAAAAGAAGGTGAAGAAATCCGTTTTACGGAAATCACAGAGTGCCTGCATACCGGCACATTCCATCTCCACGCAGATCGCACCTTCTCCTTTATGTCGGCTTACCTTACCTTGCGTCTCCCGATAGATTGCATCGGTTGTCCAAGTGGTGCCTTGAACATAGGGATACGCAAACTTATGACAATTATCATAAAACAGCTCACGGTACTTTTTGTTTACTTCAATGGTATCGGATGGCGGTGCATAATGATAGCTACATCCCTCATCCCGTATTGCCTGCGTTGGGATAATGATCCCGCAGTCCTTAATTTCGGCATCCAAAACGCCGCAGTTGCCAAACAGAATCAAACATTTACTGCCCATTGCCAAGATCTCCTCATATTCCGCAACGCACTTCGGCTCACCGACACCGGATTGATAAAAGGCAAAGCGTTTTCCCTGATACATCAGCTCGTAGATGGGGGTATCTACTCCCGCAGAATGAATTCTGCCGATCTCTTTGGCATGAAATGCGTCACAAACGCTTTGAAATAAGCGACGGGCAAAACAGGAGATGGTCACCGCCGGAAAATCAGGAAGTGCTTCTACGATCATATCAGGATTGAGAATCGCTGTTTCACATGGATCATAGCTATGCTTCAACATATTGTTTCCTCCTTTCAAGGAATGTTCATCATCCCTTGGCGTTTGCTTCAAATTTCATACGATTCACGACAACTCGCTCATGGCTCGCTACACCGATCGTATGGAGATCATCGGATGCAACGATGGAAAAACTCACCTTTTTACGATTTACCTCCTTGATCTGTGCGCAGATCCGTATGGTTTTACCACAAGGGGTGGGCGCATCATGGGTGGTGTGGATCATCACTCCGACACTGGTTTCGCCATCCTCCAAAAATTCCTTTAATAATGTGGCAGCGGCATGCTCCATATGGGCAATCATCATGGGAGTGGCGAATACTGCTACTTCACCGCTTCCGACATGATTGGCAAGCTCATTCTCCGTTACCGTATGCGTCTCACTGAATGTTGTACCGATCGTTATTTCTTTCATCGCAATCCCTCATTTCTTGGTTATTATACCATGGGCAAAGACCACTTTCCAGCACTATTTATGAATGGCTATTTACATCCATATATTGCTTTCGCATCATTCCCTTTTCCTATCGAGCCTTGATCGTTTCGTGATCAAGACAGCACGCAAAGCATTTTCGATGATCTCTTTGGAAGGAAACAAGTCGTTTTTGACTTTTCTCGATTGCACTGATATGACTTTTTTTCTTCCTATGCTACGGCTTTTGTTTCTTTCTTCCTTACCAATATATCTCCTAGCTTTGTATACACCATAATTCTTTGAACATATAAAAATATCCGTATAGGACTGTTTCTTACCTCCATACTAATCCATAGGAAGTGATACTATGATAACCTATGAAAAGAAATTGCCGATCCATGTAACTGTCACAAGACCTGACTTCAAAAGCTACCTCTTAATGGATCGAGACTTTCAGGGAACCCGTTTGGGCCTGATGAGTGCCATGAGCTATATTCGTGACAGCTTTATGATCAACAACGATGATTTTCGTTATTTTTATATGCAGATGGGTGTAAAAGAAATCACCCATATGGAATTGATGGCAAAGCTGTTACATCTGATGCATGGCAGTGATGATCGCTATTATGATGAGGATAACGATGATACGCCAACCCATGAATTGATTCCACCATTGGAAGAAACAGAAGGGATACGTCCAATGTCGCAGGAGCATACCAATAATGATATCACAGCCGCAACCCTGTTTCACTTGGAGG
>CANPNQ010000050.1 GCA_947575425.1 uncultured Erysipelotrichaceae bacterium | reverse complement strand
GGCTTCCTTGCCTTATGTGCAATGCGTTTGACCTTAGGCCGTGATATCGGTATCGTTATGGCAAAGGGCGTCGTTCTCGGCGTCATATCCACGATTTTAATTCTTCCCTCTTTGATTATGCTATTTGATCGACAGATCGAACGATGGACACATCCGATATTTATCAAAGAGCTGAAATATATCCCACAGCTTGTCGTCCGGCATCACAAGGCAATCTTAGTCTGTTTCTTGCTTTTGTTTGGACCGATGCTCTATGCGCAGGCAAATACCAATGTCTATTATGATCTTACCTCTACCCTGCCTGAAGAGCTGATCAGCACCATCGGGACCAATAAACTGAAAGAACAATTTCATATGACAACCACTCATTTTGTATTGGTGGATGAACATTTGAATAGTCGCGAGAGTAAGGCATTATCCGATGAAATTGAACAGTTGGATGGCGTATCTTCCATTCTCAGCTATGATCAGCTGATCGGCGGGCGCATTCCCAATGAGATGCAGCCGCAAGCCGTAAAAGACATCTTACAAAACGGAGGACGTAAAATGATCCTAGTAAACAGTGACTACACTGCCGCAAGTGATGAAGAAATGGCTCAACTGGAAGCGATCAATGAGATCATCCATCGCTATGATGAGAATGCCCTGATTGCCGGAGAAGGGCCGCTCACTCGTGATTTGATCACTACGACCGATGTGGATTTCAAGGTGGTCAACCTATTGTCCATCGCTGCGATCTTCCTGATTATCGCATTGGTATTTCGATCTGTCAGCTTACCGATCATTCTCGTATTAACGATTGAATTTGCGATCAATATCAATATGGGCATTCCTTACTTTACCGGTACCGTGTTACCCTTCATTGCCGGAATCGTCATTGGTACAATACAACTGGGTGCCACGGTGGATTATGCCATCTTGTTAACCAGCCGCTTCCGTGAGGAACTTCAAAATGGTAATTCCTCTCAGGAAGCGATGAAAATAGCGATTATGAAATCCTCGCCATCAATTATCACCTCAGGTTTATCCTTCTTTGCGGCATGTATCGGTGTATCTTTTATCTCTAAAATGGATTTGATCAAAAGCCTGTGTCTGCTAATCAGTCGTGGAGCGCTGATATCCATGTTTGCAATCTTGGTTATTTTACCTGCATTATTGTTGGTATTTCATAAAACAATCGCCAGAACGACAAAACACTGGCCGCAAATAACAGCGGCAGATCAATAGGAGGTCAATGATATGAAAAAGAAAACTGCGATTCTCATCTGCAGTGTATTATCCTTGATGCTGTCACAAAATGTGGTGTTGGCATCAGAGAATCAAGAAGAAGATATTCAAAAGGATGAAACGGTTTATGCCATACTGCATGCGGATGGCAGTGTGGATCATGAAATTATTTCCTCATGGATCCACAGTGATTCGGGAATCAAGGATATCAAAGAGACGCTGCATATGCAAAATGTCGAGAATCTCAAGGGAGAGGAAGAACCGAGTGTGAATGGAAACCAATACACTTGGAATGTGGAAGGAAATGACGTATATTATCGCGGAAGCAGTGAGAAGCAACTGCCAATCGAGGTTAACATCACCTATATCCTTGATGGCAAAGAAAGGAATCCGCAGGATTTGGTAGGAAAAAGCGGGAAGCTAAAGATTCACATTACGATGACAAATACGAGTGGAACCAAGAAAATAATCAACGGAAAAGAGACAACGATTCACCCGCTGTATTTGGCGGCCGGCATGATTGATTTCAGCAGTGATCACTTTCACAATGTCAACTGCCAGGATGGCAAAGTATTGTCTGATGGAAACAATCAGATCGTGACCTTTGTCGCCCTGCCCGGCTTCGAGGATACCTTACAGAGTGCCGGTATTGCGGATATAGAGGAATTGCCGATTCATGATACGTATGTGATCGAGGCCGATGTAGAGGACTTTGAAATGGGACCGATCATGATCGCCATGACACCGGAGGTTCCCTTGGATCAATTAAAGGATATCGATTCCTTATCGGAGCTGGTAAACGGGCTTGCACAGTTAAACAGTGCAGGAGAACAGCTGTTAGAGGGCAGTGAGCAATTAAGCGATGCAACTGTACTGTTCGCTGACAAGATGAATGAGTTGAAAAACAAGGTCACTCCTTTGGGGGAGGGGGTTTCCAAGCTGGATCAGGGAATGGTTCAGCTGTATCAGGGAAGCAGTGAGCTGTCCCATCAATTGTATGAATTAAGCGAGGGGATTGCCAAAGTCAAGGAAGGCAGTGAACAGTTATATCAGGGGATAAAGCAACTGCCGCAAATGAATGCAGGGATCGTCTCGCTGAAACAGGGAGCAAGGGATCTGTATCAGGGCGTATTGGCTGTATCAGACGGTATTTCAACACTGAATGACAAGGCGGTAAACTCCGGACAGTTGCGGCAGTTGGAAACAGTCCTGTCCACCCTCAAAGGCTTTCAGCCGCTCATTGCGAACCTATCTGCGATGGTACAAGGATTAAATCAGCTAGATACTTCTCTGAATAGCGGCAATCTCAATCCGAGTGATCCTGCCAACCCTTTGCCCAGTGTATCTGCTTATGCACAAAGCAATGCGACACAAACAACGCAGAGTGCCGCTGATATGGCTGCCTTTTGTCAGAGTTTACAAGATAGCGGAGCTGATGGCGGTGTGGTGAGCCAATGTGGCAGCATTGCCAATGAGATGGCAGTGAGTGCTAGAGATGCTGGTATCATCAACGCCATGATCAATGGGAATGGTACCCAAGCCGGAATCGCTCAACAAGTCAATGCTATGAACCAGCAGCTTTCCGCTTTCGATCCCGACGCTTTATATCAACTATCTGAACAGATGTCCGATATTGATCAGGTCATCAACTCTTTACAGGAGTTAGAACAAGGCATTGCATCCTTAGCCACCGCGATGCCGCAGCTAAGTCATGGTGCCGATCAGTTATCCGGGGGTATTGATCAGCTATATCACGCAAGCTCTCAACTTGGCGCATTATCCGATGGCATAGAACAACTCCATGAAGGAACGATCACCTTGCATGATGGTTCTAAGCAGTTATATCAAGGCTCTCTTACCTTAAATCAGGGATTGTCAGATGCGAAGGCTGGCACCAATCAGCTGATTCAAAGCACACCGAGCTTGCTGAACGGTATCAATCAACTAAGTGATGCATCCGCTACTTTGGCAGAAAAAACCAAGCTGTTGTATGAGGGTGTCAATCAATTCAAGCTGGAAGGCTTGGACGTGTTGCATCATAAGGTGTCCTCTGTCACGGGTCAGTTGGACCTTATCTTACAGATCAAGGATGAGATCATTGCGGAAACAGAAAATGTTCACTCGTTCAGCGGTGCACCCGAACATGCCGATAGTAAGGTAAAATTCATTTATAAAACCGCAGAGATCAAGGCGGAAAAAACAAAATAGCACCACAAAGGGATAGGATGATTTGCATTGATCCATCGCTTTCCCTCCTTTCTACTTCATTCGTTCATAACCGGCATGCCAAACAAAAAGATTGAATTCGGCTATCGCCTCATTCAATCTTTTTTCTTATATTCGCAAGTTCTCTATCTCCACGATTCACAAAAGGGAAGACCCATCTTGCTTCATCGCCAATTACTTACTTGCCTCTATATAAGCCTCAATATTGCGTTCCACTACAGAGAAGGGAGCCGCTCCGCTCTTTAACAAAGCAGTATGGAATTCCAATTCATGGAACGTATCGCCAAGTGATTCCATCGCTTCCTCCTTCATTGTCATGATCTCCTGATAACCCACATAGTAAGATAAGAACGCTGTCGGATTATATACGATCTGATCATAGATCGCCTCTGCAGCACTTTCATCCAAGCCATTTTCATTACAGAAGTCTTTCAGATCCTTCAAACTCCATCCTTCATAATGAACACCGATATCAATCAAAGCGATCAGTGTGTGCTCATATTCACTCATTGCCTTATGAATCGCCTTGATATTTTCATCCATCTTTAAGTATTTCAGGGAATAAAGCTCTACATAGGTCGCATACCCTTCCGTATACCCGGAGAAGTTGGTGCAGGTCATACGCCATGGAGATGAAATATTGTCATAGGTATATTGGATCTGATACATATGACCCGGAATACCCTCATGCGCTACTGTGGTAAAGGTGTCGATTGTGCCGATATCATCTTTATTGGTGTCATTGACACGGATCTCTTTTTTGGTCGTACCATCGATCGCGGGAATATTGAAATAAGCGGCAATGCCACCGGTTGCCAGATCTGCCGGTAAGGAGGCGATATTGTATTCCAGCTGACTCACTGTCGGAAAATCTTCATGATACATCTTTTCTAAATCTATCAGCATGGACGCATAATCCTGATAGCCGCTCTTCGCACTTCCCTCCAGATAAGTGTTGATCGCTTCACTGTCCTTGGTAGCAATCGCAAGCATCTGCAAATATGCTTTTTGGGAGGCATCCTCTAATTCCTTTTGCACTTCTTTTACAGATTTATCGCTGCCCGTGGCATTTTGAAATAGGATCTCATAGAATTCCTTGCCATTTTCCAAATGGCTCAATCCGCCGGTATTGTTTTTAGTTTTATCCAGTTTTCCCAATTCCGTAATGATTTCCTCATAGGCAGGAAGGAAAGAGGTTTGATATGCCTCATCCAACTGCTTCTTATATTTTGCCTTCGCCGCATCGTCCATATCCAGCGCATCTACATGTGCTTTCATTGAGGAAAGCGTACTGCCCTCCATGCCCGCAGAAGTGATTTCCTTACAACGCTCAATGACCTCATCAATGCCGATCATCAGAGTTCCTTCTTCCACCTGCTTCTTCGTATAAGCAAGATCTGATTCCAAGTAAGGCTTCACATCCTGTACCAATAGGATCAGATCTTTCACATCCTGTTCATTGCGCAGGGTCAGATCCGCAAGAAGTGTCGGAATCTGCGTATGATCGCCAGTCATTGTATTGAAAGCAGAACCCATATAGGCGAACTTGTCCTCACTGCTTTTCTCTGCCAGCTCCAGCATAAATTTATAACAATCATAGGTGTCCTTTTGTTCATCGCTCAACTGATCACGGTTAAACTGATCAAATGCTTCTCTTATTTCCTTTAATTCTGTTTGATCCTCTATCAAATCATTCTCATCGAATTTATCACCAATCTGAACGGTCATCCAAATAGATATGCATTGTCAGATAGTCGCTCTCCATCGTATCGATAAAATCACCTTGAATAAATTCGTCAAATTGCTTCTGCGCTTCTTCATCACTTGGCTTCTCACCTTGCGAACAGCCTGCAAGACCAAGCATCATGATCAATGATAACAGAAGTAATTTCCAGCGCTTGTTGTTCATAATCATCCTCTTTTCTTCGCTACTTTACATACCCATATTATACGGGATTTTAAAGGTGAAAGCAATGGAGTGATTGTTTTTCTGTGATTCACGGATGCCGATCAGAAAAAACAATGCAGATAATCAAATCTGCACTGCCTATCCCTGCTGTTTCCATTTCCTTCGCGCAAACAAAGGACCATCCTGATATCCCATGACAATCACATATCATGTTCTTCATTCCATTATGGCTGGGGGATAGTATCTACGGTTTGAAAAGAATATCCCTTCTCCTTCATTGCCTTGATAAAGGGATCCATTGCCAAATAATTCCCCTTATTTGATGGGTGTAACAGATAGATCGCACCGTTATGATAATGATCCATCATTGTTTTCAATGCTTCCTCTCCGGACACATCCTGCGCATAATCATAATACGCATGGCTCCAAAAATAATTGGAATAGCCCATATCCTGTGTAATCTTTAACGCTCGCTCACTCATACCGCCTTTGGGAAAACGAAACACCTTCTTCATCGGCTGTCCTGTTACCTGCATGTATGTTTTTTCTGTCTCCGTGAGTTCAGCGACAAAGGTGTTAATATCCTGTGCATTGGCAAGCGTAGGCATATCGTAGTGATGCCAAGAATGATTCGCTATCACATGACCGTGGGCCACCAGATCATTGATAAATTCAGGATTGTTTTTGATATAATTACGAGTCAGGAAAAAGGTTGCCTGTACCTCGTTGTCATTCAATACGCCGGCGATCTCCTTGATATAGGTAATATCATTTCCGCCCTCGTCAAAGGTCAAATACAATACTGGTTCATCCGGTCCCATAAAATACGCATCATATTGGGCAAGGAACGCCTCATCTCGACATGCAGTGGTACGCTCATGGTTTTCACTCTTGTTAAACCACCATTCTTCTGCGGTATTGTCATAGCTGTCATGACTGTAATACAGCTGAAAGGCAGTAGGATCCTCGCAAACCTCCACTTTGCGCGTAATCGTTGCGACATTTCCGCTCGTGTCATTGCTTGTATAGATAATGGGATAGATGCCTGCTTTTCCTGTGTCCAAGGCACTTGTGTCCACAATCACCTGCGCACTCAAATCACCATCATAATTATCCGTGGCACGATATCCGGGATCTTCAAATTGCTCTCCCACAAAGATGCGCACCGTATCACCGCCTTGAAGCTGAATGCTTGGGGCAGTGGTATCAATCACATTCACCTTACGTACAACGGATTTATCATAGGTCTCAAAAGTATAGCGAATCTGATATTCTCCCAGCCTTGTCGTATCAAGGTTACTTTCTGTTAAGATATGCTCGCTGTAATCGGTAAAGCGAAAACGGGCACTCGCTCCCGGATCGTGAAAATCACTGTTCACCTCTACCTCCATATGAGGATCCCCATTCAAACGAATCTGCGGGATAAACAAGCCGCTGAAAAACAACAATTTGATCAAGCCTGCCAAAATCAGCGCAATGATCAATGCCACAATGCTATATACGATACATTTACATTTTTTGCTCATGCGTATCACCTCTATTAGAGAATACGCACTTCCTTTGCAAAACTTGACATTTTTCCTCGCTTTTACGCAAAAGAAAGGAGTGATTCCTTCCTCCATCCATCATCTTGAAGCATATTGTGATATGGGAAACTGTCTCCAACCTTTATCCTTGCCCTTTCTTGACCAAAGCCGCATCTTCCTTCCTAATATGAAACATGAGG
>CANPNQ010000049.1 GCA_947575425.1 uncultured Erysipelotrichaceae bacterium | reverse complement strand
GATATCCTCGATTGTGCGAATCCCGCCTCCGACTTCGACGCATGCATCGATGGAGCTGGCGATCTCACAGATCAACAACTGATTGACCAGTTTGCCACATTTGGCGCCATCTAAATCTACCAGATGTAAATAGGAAGCTCCTTTTGATACAAAGGAATGCGCTAGTTCAAAAGCGCTTGGCGCAACCACCTGTTTTTTGGTGTAGTCGCCCTGATATAAACGAACCGCTTGCGCAACTATGATATCGATGGCAGGAATCAGAAGCATGTGGTTTCCTCCTTCGTGCTTAGGTCATATTCCATCAAAAGGGCATCATAATACATACCGTCGATGAAAAAAAATTTATGCCAGCATCCGCATGTGCGAAAGCCATATTGTTCATACAGGGATATGGCTCTTTCATTGTCCGCAATGACCTCCAAGGTGATCATAGTGATGGAGGGGATGGAGCGTACGTGCGCCATCATCGTATTCATAAGCATATGACCAATCCCGCAATGCCAATGATCTTTGCGCACCGATAACCCAAAGCCGGCCCGGTGTGCCATGCGCTTGCGCGATGGGACATCGATGGAACAAACTCCAACCAGCTCTTCCCCATCCCAAGCGCCCCAAAAGGTATTGATCGGATGAGTATGATAACTTTCGATTATCTTGATTTCCTCTTTTAGGGGAATGGATATCCCTTCCTTTCCAAAGCTTAGATTATGGCTTTCCTTTCCGACCGTATTCAGATAGGCAATGACAGTCTGTGCATCCTTTGCCTGTAATTCTTTTATGATAATATTTTGATTCATATGAAACACTTCCTTCCATTTATCATTTTCATGGTTTGCGCTGATGCTCTTTTGCTTTTGGATCATAGGATAAAAAGTTTTGTAATAGGCGCAGACCGCTGTCACCGCTTTTCTCCGGATGAAACTGGCAAGCCCAGACATTGTTTTTGCGAAAGATTGCGGGGATATACAAGGAACCGTATTGACTGAGGGCAAGCAGATCCTTTTTGTCATAATCACAGGCGTAAAAGGAATGGACATAGTATACATACGGATGAGACAATCCCTCCAGCAACGGATCCATCTGAAGAAAGGTGAGATCATTCCAGCCAATATGGGGGATCTTGACATGGGAATCCTGCATTTTTCGGATGTGTCCGTGCAGCACGCCTAAGCCATGACAGAAACTGCCTTCCTCACTGTCCTCAAACAATACCTGCATTCCCAAACAGATGCCAAGCAATGGGATCTGGTTTTGGACAAGGGCAGGGATGGCTGTGGTGAACCCGTTTTTCTCCAACTGCTTCATGCAATCGGGAAAGGCGCCTACACCGGGCAGGATTACCCGTTCGCATTTGGACAAGGCGTTACTCTCGCAAATCAAACGAGAACGATATCCCAGATGCTGCAATGCATTTTGAACACTGCGCAGATTGCCCATACCATAATCAATGATGCCAATCATAGCGTCCCCTTGCTGGAGGCTATCCCATCATGGCTGATTGCGACCGCCTCTTTACATGCCTTCCCCAAGGCTTTAAAGATCGCTTCCATCTTATGATGATCGTTTTCTCCATACCATACATTGGCATGCAGAGTGATTCTTGCATGATCGCTAAAGGCACGCAGGAATTCACGGAGCATCTCACAGGAGAAATCACCGATCCGCTCTCTTTTATAGGGACAATGACAAACCAAATAAGGGCGATTGGAAATATCCACACTCACCTGTGCCAATGCTTCATCCATAGGAATCAGCGCATTTCCATAACGGTTGATACCACGGCGATCCTTTAAAGCTTGTGCAAAGCAGTCCCCTAATACGATGCCGCAATCCTCGATTGTATGATGATCACAGACATTCAAATCCCCTGTTGCCTTTAATTGGAGAGAAAATCCGCCATGAAAGGCAAACAGTTCCAGCATATGATCAAAAAAACCAATGCCGGTATCAATTTGAATATCACCGCTTTGATCAAGATCAAGATACATGGTGATATCCGTTTCCTTAGTGGTGCGTGTCATGGTTATCTTTCGCATGATATGATTTCCTCCTGTTTGAAATGCTTCTGCAATACGGATAAAAGCAGATTATTTTCTTCCGGTGTACCGATGGTGATTCTGAAATGATCACTGTCGGCATAATTGCGGATGGTAATATTATGATCGGTTAATACCTGTATCATTTCTTCCTTTTTCCGCGATGCGCCATAGAGATAATTGGCATGAGAAGGATGGATCGTAAGAATCCCCTGAAATTGTTCCCGCAATGCATGATACAAGCGTTCCCGCTCCTGTATGATCGCTTGGACATGGCGGTACATTTGCTCTTGATGAGATAAGAGGATGACAGCGGCGCACTGGGTAAACGCATTGACATTATAAGGTACCTTGTAAGGCGATAGCTTGCTCATGGTATCCTTGTCCGCAAGCAGAAATCCGCATCGCAATCCTGCCATGCCAAATGCCTTCGACATGGTTCGCAAAACAAATAGCTGCGGATATTTCGCTAACAATGAAATACTGCTTTCCGGCGCAAACTCACCATACGCTTCATCAATGACGATCGGAATCTGTGGGAAAAAGCGGCATAAGATATCAATATCACACACGGGAATCCAATGTCCGCTGGGATTATTGGGATTGGAAAGGAGAATCATGTCAATCCTCTGTGCTTGGGCAAAGGCGATAGCATCATGGATATCAAAGGGATTCTCTCCATCATACGGGTATTTGATTAAGACTCCCTCGTTTCGTTTTGCATAATAATCATATATGGAAAAATCGGGATCTAAAGTGAGAATGCGCTTTCCCTTTGTGATGCATACGGATATCAATAAACCGATCAATTCATCACTGCCATTGCCTGCCATGATACATGCGGGATCTACACGTAAATAGGCTGCGTATGCCTCTCTTAATTGCAGCGCACGATCATCGGGATAACGGTGAAAGGGAATCGTGGAAAGAGCAGCCTTGAGCTCCGCCTTGATGCTATCCTCTATGGGATAAGGGGATTCGTTCGCATGAAGGGAAATGCCGCTTTCCTGTATGACCTGATAAAGACTCATTTCCCTAACCTCACTTTCACCGCATTGGCATGTCCCTCTAACTGCTCTGCTTGGGCAATGCGGATGATTTTTTCTCCATGCTTTTGCAAGGCCTCCTCGCTCCAATACAAATAGGAGGATTTCTTGGTAAAGCTGTCCACATTGAGGGCAGAGGCAAAGCGGGCAGTTCCCCCGGTGGGTAAAACGTGATTGGTACCGCCAAAGTAATCACCGATTGCTTCACAGCTCATATAACCAAGAAAGATGCTTCCGGCATTGCGGATTTGATCGAGATATTGCTTTGAATCTTCCACCATCAGCTCTAAGTGCTCCGGTGCCAGTTCATTGGCGATATCGATGCATTCCTCCATCGTCTCCAAGATCATGATCGCTCCAAAGGCTTGCATACTTTGCGTAATGATCGCTTTTCGCGGCAATGCCTTTGCTTGTTTATTTACCTCATTTTGTACCTGCTTGGCAAGGGTAGGATCTATCGTCAATAATATGGCGGAAGCCATTGGATCGTGTTCTGCCTGTGAGATCAGATCGGCTGCCACAAAGGCAGGATTGGCTCCTGCATCTGCGATGATGAGTATCTCACTGGGTCCTGCGATCATATCGATGTCCACCTGTCCAAAGGCAAGACGTTTGGCAGCTGCGACATAGGCATTGCCGGGGCCGACGATTTTATCTACTTTAGGAATACTTTCCGTACCATAGGTGAGGGCAGCGATCGCTTGGGCGCCGCCGATGGTATAGATTTGATCCACCTCCGCCAACATGGCAGCCGCTGCGATATTGGGATCCATCGTTCCATTTTTGTTCGGCGGTGTTACCATGATGATCTCTTTCACCCCTGCGATGCGGGCAGGCAAAACATTCATCAGAACACTGGAGGGATAAGCGGCGCTTCCTCCGGGGACATACACACCGACACGCTGGTAGGGAAGTATGCGCTGACCCAAATAGACATTGTCCTTTTCTTTCAGCTCATAGCCTTGTTTGTATTGCGCTTCATGAAAGCGAATGATGTTTTCCTTTGCTTCCTGTAATGCTTCCAGAAATAGCGGATCCACTTTTTGGAGTGCATGTTCCATAGTTTTTTTATCTACCGTCAGTGAGGACAAACCCACATGATCGAATTGTTTCGTATAGGCAAATAGGGCGCTGTCTTTATCACGGCGTACCGTTTCCATGATATCTGCGGCTTGTCGCACTATCGTTTCCTTCATTCCCTGTCCACGCATTGCAATCCAAGCCTGCATTTCTTTTTGCCGGGAGCGATCAAATATTTGAAGCATAGGACACACTTCCTTTCATCTGATTTAAATCATGTAATAATGCCTGTATTTCCTTGCGCTTTAAGCGAAAGCTTGCCTGATTGACGATGAGTCTGGCGCTGATCTCACAGACGGTGTCATAAATGAGCAAACCGTTTTCTTTTAAGGTAGCGCCGGTTTCCGTTAAATCAACGATGGCATCGCAAAGATGCAGAATCGGTGCCAGTTCCACCGAACCGTCAATCTTAATGATTTCGACATCCATGCCTTTTTCCTTGAAATAGCGGTTGGCTACGGTTGGATATTTCGTGCCGATTTTGATATGCCCACTTCGCTGGAACACGTCATGATTTGGCAGGGAAGCGAGGACAAAGCGGCATTTGCCAAAGCCGAGATCCATGAGTTCATAGTATTCAGCGATGCTTTCCAATAAGGTATCTTTGCCCACGATACCGACATCTGCCACTCCGTGTGTGACATAGGTGACGCAATCATTTGCTTTGACTAAAAAATAAGAAACATCCTTTTGAGAATCCGCAAAGACGAGGGATCTTCCTTTTTCCTGTAGGGCCTCCGTCCCATATCCGCATTGGCTTAATAATGAGGCAGCCTGTTTTTCCAAGCGTCCCTTAGTGAGTGCTATTGATAACATGAAGTCACCTCCCGAATGAGGATCTCGCTGCACGCAGGATCCATGTCACAGCGAACAATATGATTTTGGCGAAGCTGGGAAGCTTTACGCAAGGCCTCCATCTGTAAGTGGGGCGGATAGGTGATCTGAATGGAGGGTTGATTGCATTGCGTTTGGACAAAGGGAATCAGGGCATCCAAGCGGATCGCAAATCCAACTGCCTCCATCTCTTTGCCAAAACGCGCACATAAGCTGTCATATCGCCCGCCGCTTAGTACACTCTCTCCCACGCCTTCCACAAAAGCTTCAAAGATAATGCCGGTATAGTATTCCATGCGGGGAATCTTGCCCAAATCCACTGAGATGCTCTCCGCAAAGCCCAACTGCTTCAACTGTTCACATAGATGGATCAATTCGCTTACGATATCCTGCAAGCGGGGATCAAAGGAATAGGACAATGCCTCTTTGAGAATAGCGACATCTCCGCACATCCATGGCAGTTGGCGGAAAAACTGTTTTTTATCCGGTTTCAAGGAAAGCTGTTCCACATAATCATCCAGCTCCTTTAGTTGTTTGCGGTTAATCAGCTCTGCCAAATGATTGGAAGTGGCTAGATCCAGCTTCAGCAGTTCACATGCGGTGCGGAAAAAATTGCGGTTTCCGATCTCCAAGGTGTAGCGGACGTTTTGAAGCACAGAGAGGGCATCCAAGGCACAGGCGAGGATCTCGACATCACCATAGGGTGCGCCGACTCCCAACAGTTCTACGCCGCAATCCGTACTCTCATTTTGATTTCCGCGCATCGTTTCCCTTTGCTTGAAGACATTGGCGCAATAACAGAAGCGCAGCGCTCCGGTATCGTCCTTATATTTGCTTGTGGCAACCCGAGCGATCGGAATCGTCATATCGCTGCGCAAGGTCAAAATGCGATTAGAGGGATCTAGGATCTTATACATTTCCTCATCCTTCATCTGGGCTAGGGAAAAGGTTTGATAATATTCCAGCATGGGGGTCATTACCGCCTCATAGCCCCATCGTCTCCACACTTCCATCAGCTGTTTTTCCAAACAGCGCTTTTTCTGATATTCCTCACCGATCAGATCTCTTGTCCCCTGCGGGGTAGTAAAAGGAATCATCCAATACCTCCATTCCTTATTCCGTCATCAACAAAAAAGCTTTCATCCAAAGGACGAAAGCGATTGCCTGCGTGGTTCCACCTTACTTTATCTCCTTCCTTACGGAAAGCGACCTCTTCGAGTACGGACATACTCTAGTGCTTGTAACGGTGCACGGGATTCCGTTCAGAATTACTGCATGGTTCACTCTGACAGCTCCGGGATGTGTTCCTTGCGGTTGCTGATGTTTCTTTTCACCTTGCGAAACTCTCTTTGAACAGCGCGCCGCAATTACTATTTCCCTTCTTAGCTTTTTATGGTATATATGATAATCCTTCTTTCATCTTATGTCAACAGTTTTCAAAAATTTTCAGAAAACAAGTGTAAGAATAGGACGGAGCTGCATCGATCATCGAAGAATGGAGGCGGTTTACTTGTTCTTATGCAGAGGTTATTCGCTTATGCGATGTTCATGCGGAAGGATTGCCTGATCCTTCAGATAGTGCTTGTACGGAAATGCGTAAAAGGAGGGAGGACTTTGCTTTGACAGCAGATGCTTTGCTTGTGTCATTTTTGCTCTCAAACATTTCTATTGCCGCATTCTTTCATTCCTTGGTAGCTGCTGAAAATAAAAAGGCAGCGGATGCTCTGATCAGATAACCGCCGTTAAAGGGGTATTTATCTTTTCTCTTGAACATGCTGCTATGGCGAAGGAAAGAGAAAAAAGATGACTCTGTTACATATCTCACAGCATAACCATGTTGCTCCATAGGCAAAAAGCACCGGTAAAACATATAATAAAATGGTATTGTCTCTACAAACATGAGACAAAATAGATTGGAATAATACGACCCAAATAAAATGAAACATATAAAAAGTATATGATCGCTTTGCGAGGTATGTTGCACCTTTCCCGCTAAAATTGAAATACCTTTTTCCTATCCCTAACAAGGAATTTATCATAAACCACTCCGATACATGTTTCGCAATTATAGGGAGCAATGCGTGCTGCGTATCTGAGTAAA
>CANPNQ010000048.1 GCA_947575425.1 uncultured Erysipelotrichaceae bacterium | reverse complement strand
GAAAGGCAGATTCGCTTGTATCAGGAAATGGAAGCGAAGATCGATGATGCAGGGGCGCGTGAAGTGTTTCATTATATCATCGCAGGCAAGCGGGAAAATATCGGCATTCTCAAGGGGATTTTGCATACGCTGAAGGAACCGCAGGAGATCAAGGATTTCGGTTTAGGAGAAGGCTCTCACAATGCGTTCTCACCCAATGCGGGCAACTATTTCGATAAACCCAATCCGGAATTTTTAAATCCATCTGAACTGGAAGCTTTGCATGATGACTCACAGGGGTAACTCACAAGCGGAAGCATACCTTCAACATCAGCTTCGCTGAAAAGCTCCTTCCATACCAAAGTCAGACATCTTTCGGATACGTCCAAAGAGTATATATGGGTGAAAACAGTTTACCAGAAATCATTTGGCAAACTGCCTCATTTCCGTTATAATGGTAGACAAAACCAATGGGAAATGAGGTGAAGCGCATGGGGCGTCCCAGTAACCATCAGAAACAATATCGCAAGCGTCAGCGACAGGGCAAGCAGGATCTGCGTTTTCTTTCCCTGTTGCTTTTTCTTGCTCTTTTACTCTATTCCGCATTGAGTTTTTATCTTATTTCGCGCATGACAAATATTGATCATGAATGTTATGTGCGCGTTTCCCTCTATGTACTTGGCACATTGTTCCTGTGGAGCTTTGCGCTGAGATTGCTATGGAAATACAATCGGATGGGGCGGATAGTGTATTGGCTGTGCCTGCTGGTCAGTGTTTATTTATACAAGGATGTATCGGTGCTGTTTTCCCTCACATGGGAGCCTGTATTGGATCGATATGCGTTTACCGTGTTGTTTCTGCTTAAGTGTGTCATGTTGATCTATGGAGGCTTGCGCTTGACATTTTCTTCTACGATTCGCAGTATTTGGAGCATGAATGAATTATTTGATCAGGAGCTGGCAGATCTGGAGTCGGTGGAAGAGCTTCCTAACGTCATTCCGCTTTCCCAAACAGATCAGAGGATCGTCGCACTGTTAAAGAGATCCTCAATTACTCTGGCTTTATGTCTTTATCTCAGTATGATTGCCATTTTTGTAGTGTTGGGAGTGATGGGAAATCGGCTTCCCGAATACAGGGAAGGACTGCATGCCATTCAATATCAGCTGTTTTCCGAATGCTTGTTTTCCGCACTGTTATGGACGGTACCGATCATTATGATGTATATGGGCAGAAAATGGAGTCCCTATTTGATCTATGCGGGAGGAGGAGGGGAGTTTATCCGTCTTGGCTTATCCTATGTGACCTATATCCAGTTGTTTCAAAATGCTTTTATCCCGACAGCAGTCAAACTGTTATTTGCGGCGATTGCCTGTATGCGTTATCTGATGCTTTATTTTCTCTGCCGCAATTTACTACATCATCCGCTGATCAAACAATTACGAATAAGCAGAGCGGAAAATGAAAATAAGGAATGAGGAACCCCTTGTTTTATGGTATACTGATGGTAAAGAAAACGGAGGACTATGCTATGGAGTTAAATCGTTATATCGATCATACGCTGTTAAAGGCAGATGCGACAAAGGATCGCATTTGTCAATTATGTGAAGAAGCAAAGGAGCATCACTTTGCGAGTGTTTGTGTCAACAGTTATTGGGTAAGTACATGCAGGGATCTGCTATCGGGAAGCGATGTCAAGGTTTGCACCGTGGTCGGCTTTCCCTTGGGGGCTATGAGCAGTGAGGCCAAGGCATTCGAGTGTCAGCAGGCGATTGCAGACGGGGCGCAGGAGATTGATATGGTGATCAATATCGGGGAATTGAAGGCTGGCCATTATGAGGCAGTGGAAGCGGATATTAAAGCAGTGGTAGAAGCAGCACAAGGAAAGTGCGTCAAGGTTATTTTGGAAACCTGTCTGTTAAGCAAGGCGGAAATCATCAAGGCATGCGAGCTGTGCATGAGTGCCAAAGCATCCTTTGTGAAAACCTCGACCGGTTTTTCCACATCAGGAGCAACGATCGAGAATGTCCGTTTGATGAAGGATTGCGTCAAAGGCGTATGCAAGGTGAAGGCTGCCGGAGGAGTGCGCAGTTATGAAGATCTGATGGCCATGGTGGAAGCAGGCGCAGATCGCATTGGTACCAGCGCAGGGGTACAGTTATTAAACAAAGAGGAAAATACCAAAGGATATTAGAAATTGGAAGGCTTCTTTGTGTACATGTTAAGATAAGCAATCCCATGATGGTATAAGATTACCAGTGAAAGAAAAAGGAGATCAATATGAAAGATGTAATAATCACACAGGCGATTCATGCCGAGGCACAGCGTCAGCGTGATAATGTAGAGCTGATCGCATCTGAGAATTACGTATCAAAGGATGTCTTGGAGGCCGCAGGCAGTATATTGACCAATAAATATGCGGAAGGCTACCCATCTAAGCGCTATTACGGCGGCTGTGTCCATGTGGATACGGTGGAGCGCATCGCTATCGAACGGGCCAAACAGCTGTTTCAGGCGGAACATGCGAATGTTCAGCCGCATTCCGGTTCCCAAGCAAATATGGGCGTGTATATGGCAATATTACAGCCGGGTGATACGGTACTTGGGATGAGTCTTACCTCCGGAGGGCATCTGACGCATGGGCATCCATTGAATTTTAGTGGAACGATTTACAACTTTGTGGAATATGAGGTGCGCAAAGAGGATGAGACCATCGATTATGAGGATGTGCGAAGCAAGGCGCTTGCCTGTCAGCCAAAGTTGATCGTTGCCGGAGCCAGTGCCTACCCAAGGATCATCGACTTTGCGAAATTTCGTGCGATCGCAGATGAAGTAGGCGCTTATTTGATGGTGGATATGGCGCATATCGCCGGTCTGGTTGCGGCAGGTCTGCATCCCAATCCCGTACCTTATTGCGACTTTGTGACGACGACAACGCATAAGACGCTGCGCGGACCCCGTGGCGGCTTGATCCTATGTAAGGAAAAATATGCGGGTTTATTAGATAAAAAAATCTTCCCGGGCATTCAGGGCGGACCGCTCATGCATATCATCGCCGCAAAGGCTGTCTGTCTGCATGAAGCGTTACAGCCGCAGTTTAAGGAATATCAGGCACAGGTCATTCATAACTGTGCTGTAATGGCAGATACGCTTGCGCAGGAAGGCTTTCGCATCGTCAGCGGTGGCAGTGATAACCATTTGTGCCTTGTCGATGTAAAAGGCTCTATTGGTATGAGCGGAAAACAGGCGGAGCAGCTGTTGGATGAGGTGGGAATCACCTGTAATAAAAATACGATCCCTTTTGATAGCGAAAAACCGTTTGTGACAAGCGGTATCCGTTTGGGCAGTGCCGCAATGACAACGCGTGGTTTCAAAGAAGAACAATTCCGTCAGGTGGCTCATTGGATCGCCGAGGTATGCAAGCATCCGGATGAGGTCGATAAGGAGAAGATCCATGAAGCGGTGATTGCGCTGTGCCGCCAGTTTCCTTTGCCAAACGAGCAATAGGCAGTGATAAACTATATCGATGGAATCCATATGGAAGCTGATCAATAAATAACGATAAAGGAAAGGATTGTGTGCGCCGGACAAAACGTCTGCGCCACACCTTTTTCTATGCTAGTCTCATGGAATGAAGCGATTGTTTGTATGGAAAGCAACGCCAGCCAAAGCGCATCGCTATTTATGAGAATGGGAGATAGATCCCATCTCTCCAAATGGTTTCTTTTTTTAAATAGAAGCCTACTTATAATTACAGAATCAAGGGATTCACAAATGAATGGACGCAGGTAGAAGGCTCTCAATTCCTGTAAACACAGAAAAGTAAGCAGTCCGACGCTCATATGTATACGATAAAACGATAGAAAAGGGGGCTGTACCCCTATTGGCAGTCACAGCCCCTTATCGGGAAGAATCTGGCGTATGCACAGATAGATTACCAGCATCTGCGGCAGCAGCTCATGTTGCGCAAATACTGGATGGCAGCGCGATCCTCACACGCACGACGTGCTAAGATACGCTGATTCATACGGGCAGCCTGTGCAAAGGCAACATCGCCAAAGCCACAGCCAAAGTAGTCGTTGTCACAGCCGCATCCACAGCGTCCATTGAAATCGCTGTAAGTGGAATAGTTACCTCCGTTACAGCTGTTGCATCCACATCCGTTATAATTGTGATTACACATAATGAATTCTCCTTTCTCGGCTTTTCCTCAGCCTCACTTTACTTTATGAGGGAAGCGGGTGAGAATACATGGAATATGCCCGTTCTCATTAACTTTACCTATATTTGAAATATTAAGTTTAAAATAGATTGGGTATTCATTCATAAAAACCAATCAAAAAGCCTACTTCTCCTAAGTGCTTCGTTTGTATTTCCAAAGTGCAGGAGCCCTGCGGATCGTTTCATTCTCCATGGAGGTCTTCATACTCCATATATTTGCCATATACGTGTCTTGAGATCTGCCGGTTATGATTGCCTTCTCATAGAAAAAGCACCATGAAGAAGCAAGCTCCTCATGATGCCTATCCTCTGCTTTAGCTTTCCAAAAAGGCTTTGATCATCTGTGAAATCGCAAGGCGCTGACGATCAGTTAAATGCCGATACAGAGATAAATGCTCCTGTTCCGCAAAGGTCAGATGTTCATAATCCTGCGGCAGTTCATAGCCCTGAAACTGATAGATATCCAAATGCAGGATCTCACAAAGCAGTTTTTGATGGCGCGGCTTGGGATTACGCTTATCATCACACCATTGTGAAATGGTAGAAGGTGATACTCCCACTTCCTTTGCCAAATCGCTTTGTGACATCTGATGCGTAACCAGTGCATCCTTGATTTGTTCCCCCGGAGTCAGTCTTAATTTCTTTCGAGTTACATTCCTTTTCATTTTGTAAATTTCCTTTTCACGAAAATATTATAATGCGGAAAACAGAAAGAATACCGTAATTTCACTAAATGAAAATAAATGTGTACAAAAACAAAATAATATGCTATAATATCCATGCCGGATGGATCCATTCTATTCTCCCCCGAATAAAGATAGAAAGTACATAAAAATTCATCCGGCACAGCCGGCAAGCACAGGCAATGAGTCAAATATATGAATCATTGCCTTTTTTACATGAAATCATCATGAACAAAGCTAGAGATTACCTGTTATTTGCCTGTGATTTGTTGTAAAAGTGCATAATCATGGCAAAAGAAATATTTACCATCAGTTTTTTTTACAAAAATGATTGACATTCGCTAAAATGTCACCTATGATAAAAAAGAGAGGAATGAGCAGAATGAATGAAAAGCAGTGCCGCCTGATCGAAATGGCAAAGCAGGGAGATGAAAAAGCGTTTGAACAGCTGTATATGGAATTTTACAAGTTGGCGCTTTATTTTGCCTTGAAACTATGTCGCAATGAAGCGGATGCCAAGGATGCGGTACAGGATGCATTTGTGGAAATTCATCGCTCGATCACCAGTTTGAAAGAAGCTGCTTATTTTAAAGCATGGCTGTACAAGATCGTGCATACCAAATGCAAGAAGATCTTTCGCAAGAATAAGTATATGACAACTGATTTTGAGGAGGAATTGCTGATCGGCAATTTGAAAGAGGAGCGGCTTGAGTTTACACCGGAGCAGTTGATTCGCTTTCACAGTGATCAGGAGGTGCTGAATGCCTGTATCGATCAGCTACCGTATTCACAAAGGGAAATCATTGTGCTGTTTTATTTAGAGCAGTTGAGTATAAAGGAGATCGCAGATATTGTGGGGATACCCATCGGTACGGTAAAAAGCAGATTGTCTTATGGCAGGAATTATTTAAAGGATATGCTGGAGGAGTACCATGTTGCGCAAGGAGAACCGATTTCCTTTCATGCCTTGGATGCGTTGTTGTCTGGATTGCTTATGCGGGAGTTGATGGGGATGCATGTTATGATACCGGATTTTGTGATGAATGGATCTTTTTTGGCTTTGCATAAGGATATATGGATGCAGTTGGTTACCGCAGTTGCTTGTGTGGGATCGATGTTTGGTGTTTATGCACTATCCCAAAATTATTATGCTGCACCAAATGAACCGTTTCATGAGCATAAGTTTTCTCCCGTAGTGATGAAGAATGAGCGGATCTCTACTGCTCAGGATGCTTATTTTACCTTAATCGCATGGGCGTGCTGCGAGGAGATGATCAAGGAAAAGCCAATCGAAGAAATCTTGCAGGCCGAGTCGCTGTATCTGGAATTGAAGCAGTATGGCGGTGCCTTCTATGAGCGGCTGGAGGAAATCCGCTGGACAACGGTATTTGAAGAGCGTCTGTTAGAGAAGTAGATGGATGCTATGCTTAATTGAATATGATAGGGTGGTATATATGCAAGTGCATACATACCATTTTTTAATACCTTGCTATCTACCTTTTATGCAAAGGAAAAGAAGGAAAAAAACAAAAAAACAAATTTTTTTCAAAACCGTTGAACCTTTTAATGAGAGCGGGGAGCGTATATACAATCAGGGAAGAGTGTCAAATGTTTGTTTGAAGTGGGGATTTATGAAAGGATGTATGGAGATGAAAAAGAAAATCTTGATGGTGTTGATTGCGATGATGAGTTCTTTTTCGGTGGGATATGCATTTTATAATAACCATATGAGCGCAGATGAGTTAACAACTTACAGCTCTGGCGGCGGCGTAAGTGTCAAACTGGGAGAAAAGGGACAATATCCAAATGGGGCAGTCGGTTCAATGGTAAAAGGTGATAAGGTATATGTTTCCAATGATATGTCTTTTATCCTATTGTTGGAAGAAACCTATAACACTTACCAGCCAAAAGTAGATGCAAGTGGCGTTTACTCTTTAGATACCACTGTTCCTAACGTCACAGGTTGGTTTGCGATGGGGAATGAGGCAGAAAATATGCAGTTTTTTTCCGGATATCCACAGACCGCATGTTTAAAAGGAGGAGGAAATTATACTCATTGTGCAACTACAAGTCATTTAACAACGGATAGCCATTCAAATGTGGCTAGTATAAATAATGCGATTTCGAGCAAAACGGAAAAAGTTTTATTGAGTAGGAACCTAGATTATTTACAAAAACTTTATAATGAAAGAGCAAAAAATCAAGGGTATGGAACCTTGTATGAGGAAAATTTAGAGTATGGTTTCTTAAATCCGAAAAGTTACTTTTTGGCAGATAATTTTACATTACTCAACACTAGTGGAACTATGTACATTTCCATATCTGGAGGATATGGCTTGTCCGCAAAGGATTTAGCATTTTTTCAGCCCTATTTCACTACCTTTGTTTTATCTGTTTCTGAAGGAGGTGAAACTTTAGGTATAG
>CANPNQ010000047.1 GCA_947575425.1 uncultured Erysipelotrichaceae bacterium | reverse complement strand
CCCGATACAGGTCAGCGAGTAGATGAGGTTTTGGTTTCTCTGTTTCGCAAGCCGCATTCCTTTACGGGCGAGGATGTGGTGGAGATTAACTGCCATGGCGGTATTTATGTGACAAAGGCAGTGCTGGGGTTGGTTTTGGGATCGGGCGCCCGTTTGGCAAGAGCAGGAGAGTTCAGCGAAAGAGCCTTTTTGAACGGACGCATTGATCTGACGCAGGCAGAGGCTGTGATGGATTTGATTCACGCAAAAAATCAAAGCAATGCTCAGATGGCATTGAATGGAATCCGGGGCAGCGTGAGAGAATTGCTAGCACCGCTGATCGATGAAATATTAGATATCATTGCGCATATCGAAGTTAATATTGACTATCCCGAATATGAGGATGCAATCCAGCTCAGCGAAAAGACTCTATTGCCGAAGATCGAGGATTGGCTGAATCATTTGGATGAGCTGTTGGATCGCTCGCTCAGCGGACAGATCGTAAAGGAAGGTATATTGACAGCCATCGTGGGGAAACCCAATGTAGGAAAAAGCAGTCTGCTCAACGCCATGCTGGAAGAGGAAAAAGCGATCGTGAGCGAGGAGGAGGGTACCACCCGCGATATCGTGGAGGGAAGTATTTCGCTCAAAGGAATACCTTTGCATCTCATTGATACAGCGGGGATCCGGCAAACCGAAAATAAAGTAGAGCAGATCGGAATGGAACGCTCCAAGCAAATGATCGAGCGATCCCAGTTGGTGCTATTGGTGCTGGATGCTTCTTTGCCGCTTGGTGAGGAGGATAACGAGCTGATGGAGGCTGTTTCCCATAAACCGCATTTGCTTGTCTATAATAAGGCAGACTTGGCAAAGGAAAGGAAAGCGGGAATCTACGTCAGCGCTCGCAATGGGGATATAGAGGAACTGCTTGCGGCTCTTTCTGATTTATATGAGCATCATGTGTCCATCGCGACGAATCCGGTGTTGAACAATGAACGACAGATCGGATTATTGCGCAGTGCCAAGCATCATATGCTTCAGGCAAGAGAGGCACTGCGCGGGGGGGTGCAGTGCGATTTGGCAGAGCTGGATATACAGGAAGCATATCAGAATCTGAAGGAAATTCTCGGCGAATATCATCGAGAGGATCTGTTGGACGCATTGTTTTCCAATTTCTGTTTGGGTAAGTAGGAGGTTATGATAATGATTGATACACATGCACATATCACCTGCGATGAATTATTTCCGCAGGCAGAGGATGTATTACAGCGGGCAAGGGATGCCGGAGTGGAGCGCATTCTTTGTATTTGTCTGAATCCAGAGGAAGTTAAGCGTGCCTTTGCGCTGCAAGAACAATATCCTTGGCTCGATATTGCGGCAGGCTATCATCCCGGTGATCTTTATGAGCTGGATGAGAAGGCATGGAACGATATGGAGCGGATCGTACAAGATGAACGGATCCTAGCGATTGGAGAGATCGGCTTGGATTATCATTGGGATGATGTGGACAAAGAAACACAGAAGCAGGCATTCATCACTCAGATAGAATGGGCGAATCGACTGCACAAGCCGATATTGATTCATATGCGGGATGCGACCAAAGATACCTTGGAACTGTTAAAAGCGCATAAGCAGGTCAATGGGATCATGCATTGTTTTTCCGGCAGTATAGAAACTGCGCGGGAATTGCTTGCCATGGGAATGTATTTGTCGGTGGGCGGACCTTTGACTTTTCTAAATGCCAGAGGGATTCCTGAGGTAATATCGCAGTGTCCGCCGGATCGTTTGTTCCTTGAGACGGATTGTCCATATCTGACTCCCCATCCTCATCGCGGCAAGCGCAATGAGCCGATGTATCTTTCTTATACTTGTGATAAGCTGGCAGAGGTTTTGGATATGGAAACCAAAGCCCTCAATGCCCATCTGCGGGAAAATTACCGGAAATTGTTTCATATTTGATTTTGTTAGCTGAATGCCGAGGGATGGCATGCATCCTATCCTTTGGGCATGTTTTATGTTCCGTTGGCAGAAAGGACGCTGAACACTTGCCTTATCGGCAGAGGAAATGGCAAGCGATATGTATGAAAAGGAAAACGAAGCGGATATTGCATATATAGAGGTACGAGGATATCAATACCATATCGGCTATATTTGGAAGTGGGAAAGAAAGCAGCGCGAAATACTGCATATCAGCCTTATACTGCCTGTCGCTTATGCATAAGCAATACAATATTATTACAATTTTGATAGATAGCTGTTCAATCACCCCAAACAATGATACAATGTTGTCAACATGCAGGAGGTAATGACAATGAAAAAATTCGTAAAGACAATGATCGCCTTGATCGCAACGATGGCTGGTTTATTCGGAGGATGGAAGTTATATGCCGATCACAAGCAAAAAGGCGCAGAGAATCTCGATGACGAAAGGAAGCATATGATTTAAACTATGAAATAAGGTCTATCATATGTGTCATATTCCTTTATTTTCACTTACAAATACAATAAAGATCACACCATGAATCCGGTTGGATATAGGATCGGCTGTGATCTTTTATTGTATTTTTGCAGGAAGTGATTCTTTTTCGTTTCCTAAAACTGAATGAAATTCCGTGGATTTTTATGATTTAAAATATCTGCCTGCTTGGTGGAACTGATGTGCGTATAGATCTGAGTTGTGGTGATGGAGCTGTGTCCTAACATATGCTGGATATATCGGATATCAATATCCTCCTCCAAAAGCAGCGTCGCAAAGGTATGGCGAAACATATGCGGGGTGATGTTTTCATCGGCATGTATGCTCATACAGAGCTGTTTGATCCGATTGCGAACAGACTGTTCCGAAAGACGCTCATGAAATTTGTTGATAAAGAAATAAGCATGCCTTGTTTCAATGCCTTTGCGCAAGCTGTGGTATTGTAACAGCGCCTGAAACAGAGTGTCATTGCCGATTTGTAAGATTCGCTCTTTCTTCCCTTTTCCCAAGATTCTGATATATTGCTCATGGAAATTGATTTGGTGCATCTCCATATGACACAGCTCCGAGATTCGCAAGCCGCTGCCAAGCAATAATTCGAGCACAGCGATATCCCGATGAATACACAGCTGTGCATAAGAGGAGCTGCTTTGTGATTTCTGTTCATATAGAAAACGATACATCTTTTCCAACTGGCATAGAGGTATGGTACGGGGTAATTGCTTGCATTGGCGAAAGCTTGTTTCAATCTTATCCATAGGATTGATCGTAATGGTATCACAACGGTACTCATAATGGAAATAAGCATGTAAGCTGGCAAGCTTGCGCTTTGTGCTGTTGGGACGAAAGCGCTCATGTAAAAAACGGATATAATTGTTTAATAGCTCATTTGAAATCTCTTGATTCTTGGCATAATGATAAAATTGTTCTAAGTCGATTCGATACGCCTTTAAGGTCTTTGGGTCCAATCGTTTTTGTTTTGCGCAATAGGATAAATAATCCTGAAGCATTGCTTGTGTCATTTTCATACATTCATCTCCTTATTGATAAATAAATTATAATAAATAATATGTTGATGGAAAATAGTACCTTTTGTGGAAGGAAAGAGGATACAGAAATATTTTTAGACTTTTTTCTGTAATTTTGACTTTTTCCGTGTATATATAATATGTGGGATTTTTTCCCTGATTGGCAAGCAGCGTTGTCGCGGTGTCTTGTGCTGTGAGAGTGGAGGAATGCCAAAAGGAAAAAGGAGATGATAAGATGGAGTGTAAACGATGCGGGAATCACGATGAAAATCGTTTTGCCTATGATCCATATCATAAGAACTGGTATTGTCGTAATT
The DNA here is from genome assembly GCA_947575425.1 of uncultured Erysipelotrichaceae bacterium. Lineage (GTDB taxonomy): Bacteria > Bacillota_I > Bacilli_A > Erysipelotrichales > Erysipelotrichaceae > C-19. The sequence goes on along the minus strand of CANPNQ010000047.1, from coordinate 3,604 downwards.
GTATCGCCTTTGGTCGAATGAATGAAGGGGAGCCATTGAAGATAAAAAAATACCCCGCTAAGGCGCATGATTGTCCATATGAATTGAAATATCCGCTGACTCTGCCCCAACAAAAGGCAGTGAAAGAAATCCGCAGATATCAAGAGGCAGGCAGGGATGTGCTTGTCTATGCGGCTTGTGGAGCTGGGAAAACAGAGTTGGTAATGGACAGCATTCAGCGTTATTTGCGGATGGGGAAAAAGGTCGGCTTTGCGATATCGCGCAGACAGGTTGTGTTGGAGATTCAGGAGCGAATGGCGCAGGCATTTCCTACGATTCAAGTCATCGCCGTATGCGAGGGCTATACGGAGATTGTGGATGGAGATCTGATCATCTGTACCATGCATCAGCTGTATCGCTATGCACAGGCATTTGATCTGTTAATTATGGATGAGATCGATGCGTTTCCTTATCGGGGCAATACTTTGTTGGAGGTCATAGCGGAAAGCGCCTGTAAGGGAAGAAGGCTGTATTTGACCGCAACGCCGGATGAGGCATTGTTGGCACAGGTGAAACAGGGGAGCTTGGCAATGGTAGAACTCTTTCAGCGACCACATGCTCATCCCCTCGTTGTCCCCCAGATCGTTCATACCTTACCGCTGTTCCAACTGTTATATTTGTGGCACTTTTTGATACAAAAGAAAAAGGAGGGTACGCAGGTACTCGTCTTTGTGCCTACCATTTCTCTTGCCAAGAGCTGCCATAATCTGTTAAAACTGAAATTTCAAAGTGCTGTCCTTACTTCTAAGTCAGAGGATAAGGAGAGAATAATTGCCGCATTTCATGAGCGACGATATGATCTGCTTGTCTGTACGACGGTATTGGAAAGAGGAATTACGATCAAAGGCGTAGATGTCATTGTTTTATACAGTGATCATGAAGTGTTCAGCGAGGCAAGCCTGATTCAGATTATCGGCAGAGTGGGAAGAAGCATCGAACAACCCAGTGGGAAGGGAGTGTTATTATGTACAAGAATCACAAGCGATATCCAGCGCTGTGTGCGGGCGATCAAAGCGATGAACGAGACGTTATCCTCAGATATGATCGTCAAAGGAAATTAGCGAAAGAAAGAGAATGCCTGATCTGTTTGAATCAGATTCATTTCCAACAAGATTTTTATCATTGGTTTTCAGATCGTTCTCTGATATGCGGTGCCTGTCGCAGACAGCTTGTCCGCATAGATCAAATTGACATATGGCAGGGCATACAGATACATATGCTTTATGAATACAATGATTTTTTGGAACAACTGTTGTTTCAGTACAAGGAGGGCGGAGATGTTGTTTTGCGTGATCTATTTTTTCATGAGGATCGTGATAGGCTGAAACGACGTTATCGGGGATATACAATGGTTCTCATTCCTTCTGCCGCGGAGAAAAATGAAGAGCGTGGATTTTATGCTTTGGCAGAGATGGTATCAAAGATAGATCTTCCCAAGGTTTCTTTGTTTTATAAAAGCGAAAACCGCAAACAATCTACGCTTTCCTATGAAAAGCGCCAAGCGATCCATGAGGTGATACATTTGCGGAAGGATGTGATTCTTCCAAAGGGAAAGCTCTTGTTGGTGGATGATGTCTGTACCAGTGGCGCTACACTTGCCTGTGCTTATCACTTATTGCAGCCATTTACCAAACAAATCGAGGCATTGGTGTTAAGTGTGAATCCACGGTTTTTAAAGGGCTTGGAAATGCACCGGCATAGCCTTTGGCGCAAAGGATCGAAATTCACACGATAGTAGTGTTTACAGGTGAATTTCTTCAGGTTATGATAAGATCCAAGAAGAAGGAAGCGTATTTATGTAATCAAATCAAAGGATATAGGATTTCAAGATGATGTGAAATTGTGTAGTTTTTCCTATCTTTGCGAAGAACATATATAAGGCGGATTTCGGTTGGCATTGTCCTGAATGAAATAAAAGGGATAGGGATGGATGCTGGTACAATGGGAAGGAGGTATACAGAAGCGAATCGATGTTGCATAAAAAAACAGATCAAGTGGGAAGAAAGGAGGAAAACAAACGATGATACAATTTCATCCACATCGGGTGGATTTTTCACAGGATATCGGGTTTAAAGGAATATTTGCGGCGAAGACGCAGATCTCAAAAGCGCTTGTCTCTGATTTGATCGAGGTGATCACAGGCATAAAGGTAGATAGAATTTGTTCTATGGGCTGACATTGATCCATGTGGATATGAGCAATGTCAGGGCATTGGCAAAGAAGCAAGTGATGGATATGAGCCGGGCAGAGCGATACAAGGTGTATTTAAAGTTGTTTCATCAGGAGAAGCATTGGAAATCGATACAGGAGCAATGCAAGAAGGAAGATAAAGATCAAATGCAAACCTTTACAAAGGGCAGTACATGCTCAACTGCCAAGATGCGTATCATTATTTCGTACATAGGCTTGAGCAATGGCAATAAACAGAAATAAAAGCGGTGTGGTAATCGGCTGATTGAGACCGGTCAGGGCAAAAGCGCCATGTCCTATAAGCAATGCGACAATCCCTTGCATATAGGCATTCTGCTTCCCATGCTTCTGTAATTCGACGATCGTTGACAAATAAGCACAAAGATAACTCGTTGTGCCGATCATTCCTGTTGTAATCAAATACTGAATGTATTCATTATGGGCATTGTCAAAGGGAGCTATATTTACCTCGCCGGTATCTGCGGCTGTAAGAATCAGACGAGTGCAATCGAGTCCTTGACCAAATAATTTCTGTGTCAGGGTAAAGCTGCTGAAAAACAGCGGCAGAAGGGCATTCCAAAGAAAACCACGCATCGATCCCCATGCATCGTCCAAGCGCAGATAGGAAGACCATATGCCGATTGATATATCGGGGCGAATCCAAGTAAAATAGATCAATGCACCGACAGTGACACAAAAGCATCCGATCACAGCGATTCCAGCGCCCAAACGCAAATAATGAAGATGCATTTGCTTCATGAATGCATGGCGCTTCAGCAGCCACAAGAATATCACATCAGCGATCAATAGCAGATCCACCCATGGACTATGCACAAGCAAAGCACTGATTCCATCCCAATACATAGCGATCCCCATTTGTTCGACAGCAACCAATAATTTTATTCCTGCTAAGCCAAGGAAGAGAATCACCAGCAGCTTTTTCAGAGCCTGCACAGAGGTAACGCTATGGAAAAAGTAATACGTCAAAATAGCGATAAGTCCCAAATAAGCACTGTCGACATGGCTGATATAGATGCCGCAAAAGGCTAAGAGAATGAATCCGCCATATAAGATTCGATGCTTGAAATCTTCGGCATCGTCAAACAGAAAGATGGCAATGGGCAACGTCATAGTGATCAAATGGGCAAAGAAGGTGATATTACCGATCGTGGAGAGAAAGCGATGGAGATCCTCCTTATGCAAGGGCGCAAGCTGGTGAAACGGATCCATTCCCAGCGCATGGATCAATCCCAGCACGATGACGATACTGACACAGCCAAGCAGCCACTGCAGTATCAGATCTCTTTGGCGCAGTTGACGTGATACAAAAAAATAAGCAAGGACGATCAGAAAGGAATAGACCAATCCCATCCCT
>CANPNQ010000046.1 GCA_947575425.1 uncultured Erysipelotrichaceae bacterium | reverse complement strand
GGTGGTTTTGGATGAAGGGATCTATACCGATATTGTACGGGATCGCTTTTCCATTTTAAATGAAGTGCGCAATGCGGCTGAGGAGATTGATGTTTCCATAACGCTGTCCATGTCTTATGCACGGGGTACCTGTGATTATCGCTTGCTGGATCAGATGGTGAATGATCTGTTGGAACTGGCGCAAAGTCGGGGTGGAGATCAGGTTGCCGTGAAAAAGTATGGGGAAAACGTGAAATACTATGGCGGAAACAGTGAGGCGAAGGAAAAACGCAGTAAAGTGCGGGTACGCGTGATGGCACAAGCGGTAAAGGAAGCCATTATGGAAGCCGACCATGTTTATATCGTCGGTCATAAGGAAATGGATTTTGACTGTATGGGAGCGGCTCTTGCGATGAGCCGCCTGTGCAGTGCCTATGAGGTCGATTCTTATATTGTCTCTAAAAGCGGTGGGATAGAATATCAATTACAGGAAGCGATGAAGCACTATGAGGAGCATTTGTTGTCTCGTCATGTGTTCTTGAACGATGAAGAAGCGGTAAAGCGAATGAAAAACAATGATCTCGTGATTGTGGTAGATCACAATGCACCCGAACAGTGCGGAGCTCCACTGACCTTGGCGAACGCAGGAAAGATCATGGTGATTGATCATCATCGCCGCGGGGAAAGCTTTATCGATAATCCGTTGCTTGTCTATATTGAAAGCAGTGCATCCTCGGTGTGCGAGTTAATTACGGAATTTTTCCCATATCAGGCCAATAAAGTCGTCTTGTCAGAGGAAGAAGCGACGCTTGTATATTTAGGAATTCTTGTCGATACCAATCGCTTTAAGATGCGTACGGGAAGCAGAACCTTTGAAGCGGCAGCGTATTTGCGTAAACTGGGTGTGAATACGCTCAGTGCTGAAAATATGCTCAAAGAAAGCTATGAGGAATTTGAGGTTCAGACGGGGATTATGAAATACGCAAAGCTGTATCAAGGCAATATGTTAATTGCGGCAGTGAGAGATGGGCGCATCGTGCATCGTACGATGATGTCAAAGAGCGCCGATGCACTCTTGAATATCAAGGGCATTGAGGCAAGCTTTGTGATTGCCTATACAGCAGAGGGAACAGTTGGAGTATCTTCCCGTTCCAAGGGTGAGGTCAATGTACAGATCCTGATGGAACAGATGCAAGGTGGAGGGCATTTCAGCGCTGCGGCACTCTCTCGGGAGCATGCGGATATCGCGGAAATCGAGGCAGAGCTGAAAGCGGTGATCGATACGTATTTGAATGAACAGGAGGAAAATGAGAATGAAAGTAATTCTGTTAAGTGATGTGAAAAAATTAGGAAAAAAGGGTGATATCGTGGAAGTGGCTGACGGATATGGACGCAATTTCTTAATCCGCCAGCGTTTGGCAGTAGAGGCGACAAAAAAATCATTGGAGATTTTGGATGAACAGAATTTACAGGATTCATTGATGGAAAAGCAGCGGGAAGCTGATGCCGAGGAAATTAAAAAGCGTTTGGCCGGTATTACACTGGAGTTTAAGGTGAAGGGCGGCAGCGATGGCAGAGTATTTGGCAGTGTGTCGACAAAGCAGATCGCAGAACAGCTGGCGAGTCGCTATGATATCAAGATTGATAAGCGTAAAGTGCTGGACAGTGCGAAAATCACATCTCTTGGCTATACGGATGTCAAAGTCGATTTGTATAAAAACAAGGTAATTGGTGTGATTCATGTTCATGTCAGTGAATAGATGCACGGAGGATAGAAAGCTGCCACAGGCAGGTAAACAAAGAAGAGGAAACCTATTTTTCTAATAGCGATGGAAGCATTCAATAAGGGAAAGGGATGAGGCAATGAGCAGGGAATATCCTCACAGTAATGAGGCAGAACAGGCGATCCTTGGGGCAATGCTGATATATGCCAATGTGGTCAAACTGGTGTTTGATCAAGGACTGGCTAAGGATGATTTTTATTTGGATATTCATCAGCGGATCTTTGGGGCCATGCAATATTTGAGTGAAAACGGAAAGCCGATTGATACGGTATCGCTCATTACCCGCTTACAGGACAATGAGGAGCTGCATTTGGTGGGTGGGGCAGATTATATTGTAAAGCTATGTGATACCGCTGTTTCTTCTGCCAACAGTCTTCATTATATTGAGCTGATCAAAAATAAGGCGCATGTACGCTCGCTGATTCAAACCGCAGAGGAGATCGCAGAACTCGGCTATGATACGGCGAATGAGGCAGATGATATTATGGATCAGGCGGAGCGGCGTCTATTACAGGTAACGCGCAATCGTCGCGCCACAGAATTTAAAAGCAGTCGTGAGGTGATAACGGAGGTCATAGCGGAACTGATCCGTTTACGTACCTCCCATGATCATATCACCGGGATCAAAACCGGCTACATCGATCTGGATCGCCTCACCAATGGTTTTCAGCGGGGGGATTTGATCATTTTAGCGGCGCGACCAGCCATGGGTAAGACCGCGTTTGCGCTCAATCTTGCCTTGCATGCGGCACAATACAATGATGGAGCAGTGGCGATCTTTTCCTTGGAAATGCCGGCAGAATCGCTGATGCGGCGTATGATGAGCGCACAGAGTCAAGTTATTTCGGGTAAGCTGCGCTCCGGCAATATGAATGATGAGGAGTTTAACAAACTGAATGAGGCTGCGAATGAATTAAGCGGCACTAAGCTGTTTATCGATGATTCCTCCAATATTAAGATCGCCGAAATCTATTCCAAGTGCCGAAAACTGAAAAGTGAGCATGGCTTGGATATGGTGGTGATCGATTACTTACAGCTGATCAGCGGCAGTGGCAGAAACAACAGTGATAATCGCCAACAGGAGATTTCGGAAATCTCTCGTTCCTTAAAGGGATTAGCCCGTGAAATGGAATGTCCTGTCATTGCATTATCTCAGTTATCCCGTGCGGTGGAATCACGCAACGACAAGCATCCGATGCTATCCGACTTACGTGAATCAGGCTCCATTGAACAGGATGCCGATATCGTCATGTTTTTATATCGGGATGAATATTACAGTAAGGATAAGAGCGAGGACAATCCAAGCATACCGGAGCGAACCGATCTGGATATCGCCAAACATCGTAACGGTGCCACTGGGCGCATTGAACTGGCATTTGCCAAATCGATATCTGCCTTTTACAACTTCAGCGGTGCCATGGAATAAGATACGAAAAGCCGCAATATCTATCATCCCAAGATCATCATGCATACACAATCGCCTTTCTCCTACATAAGCAAAGAACAGGGCGATGAAGCATATATGGAAAGGAGAGGGATGCGCATGAAACAATCCTATGTATTGTTAGGCTCACTTGCAATGGCCATCGTTTTGACATTCCTATCACCGTTTTTTCAGCCTTCTCATGTAAGCGCAGATGTGTCCGCTGCCTTTGATAGTGAGGATGCGATCATTCCCCAAAAAATCGTTTCGACAAGCAAGGAGGAACAGGTCAATCATATCATCTATGATCGTGATCAGATCATCGGTGTTTTAATCGATCAGGATAAGCTGGATGCCTTGCTGGCAAATGCCTACGAACAATCATATCAAGTAGACTATCCCGATACCAAGCTGGGACTTGGGGAGGATATTCATATCGTGGATGAAATCAGTTTCTTTATCTATGAGGATAAGGATGAAGAAATATTGGATTATATCAATGAAAATCAGCTGTTCAGTGTAGAGGCACATAAGATTGAATTTTCCAACGGAGAAGTCATGTATGTCAAGAACCTTGATGATTTTGTGGCAGCGCGCGATGCATTTGCGTTAAACTTTATCGATCAGGAATCGTATGAACTGTTAAATGCCGGAAAGGAAACAGCAGAACTGGGAGAATATCAATATGGCACCAGAGTCATGGATGCAGCATTCAAAGAGGATATGAGTGTGACACGGGGCTTGGCTCCGATCAGTAAGATCGCCAAAAATGAAGAAGAAGCGCTGAAGATCATCAGCTATGGCTATGATGCGGAAACAGAATATTATACGACACAGGAATATGATACAGTGCAGGGTATCGCTTGGCTCAATCATCTTTCTATTCAGCATCTATTGGCGCTCAATTCCGAGGTGCTGGCAAGTGAGAATCAGCTGTTAAAGGTGGGGACAGAATTAAATGTGACCTCCATTAACAGTCCCATTCATTTTGAAGTCATCAAGGAGAATCAGGTAGAGGAAATCGTATACCCCAATGAGACATTGATCGTATATGACGATACCTTGCGCGAGGGTGTAGAATTTATCGAAACCGAACAGGAGCTGGGACGGGAAAATGTTCGTTATCAGGAGACCTTTGTGAATGGACAAAGTACCGGAAGCGGTAAGAAGCTGTCCAGTGTGATTACCAAGCAGCCGGTGCGTGAAGTAAAGCGAGTCGGAACCAAGGTATATCCGCATATTGGAAGCGGTCATTTCCGCTGGCCGGTAGAGGTTGCCTCCATTACATGCAGCTGGTATTGCTACAGCGGGCATGCGGCAACGGATGTGCAGAATCGCTATAATTTCTGGGGGCAGGTATTAGCGAGTGATCGGGGAACGGTTGTGACCAATTCCTTTGATTATGTCGGCGGATATTATATGATTATCGACCATAACAACGGCTATCAGACGTATTATGGACATATGAGCTCTCCCGGATTTTATTCTCCGGGAACCGTGGTCCAGCAGGGAGAGCCGATCGGCAATATCGGGATGACCGGATATGCCACAGGACCGCACGTGCATTTTGAAATACGCTACAATGGGGTTCGCTTGGATCCGGAAACGCTGGTGGGTTTGTGATGAAGTTTGCGTTATTAGCCAGCGGTTCTAAGGGCAACTGTTGTTTAATTAAGGATGAAACGACCAATCTGATGATTGACTGCGGTACCACCAAGCGCTATTTGAATGGCTGTTTTGAACGACTGAACTATGATTATCAAAAGGCAGATGCCTTGCTGATTACACATACGCACAAGGATCATGTATCTCAGCTGCGTATGTTTGATCAGCTGCCAGCGTTTTCCTGCGCTGAATTGGAGAAGGAGGATGCCAATCATGTGCGCCCTTATGATAGGCTGCGCATTGGTTCCTTTTCCATCACCGTATTGCCGATGAGCCATGATTGTGAGGGGACGATCGGCTTTGTGATTGAAACACAACAGGAGAAGATGGTCTATGTGACAGATACGGGATATATCCGTCAGGATGTGATGCCCTATCTTGCCAATGCGGATTATTATGTGTTTGAAAGCAATCATGACATTGAAATGCTCATGCAGACAAGCCGCCCGGTGTTTGTGAAACAGCGCATCATTAATGACTATGGACATTTGTGCAATGAGGATAGCGCCAATATCTTGTCACAGGTGATCGGAGATCGCACCAAAGAGATCGTTTTGGCACATATTTCACAGGAGGGCAATCATCGTCAGCTGGCGGCAGATACACTGATTCATCGCTTAAAACAAAAGGATCTGCCCTGTGAGCGGGTGAGCATCTATGCGGCAGAACAATTCGGTATTTATGTGGGAGGGAAACGATAATGAAAAAAGTGACAACGCTCTTACTCTTAACCTTGATCGGATGGAATGTGATCTTGTCATACGAATTATATACGATAAAAGAAAATGGAACCGGATATGCCACCTCTGCCAATACTGGATCGATCACCAGTGCGCGTAGCGAGATCGCCAGTGATGTCAGTGAGCTGGTAGAGAAAAGCGAAAATAAGGTGGTGACGGTGATCTCCACTTATGGAAATCAGGAGATAGGCTCTGGCAGCGGGGCAATTTATAAAATAGAAGATGGTACTGTATTTGTCATCACCAATTATCATGTCATCAAGGATGGCAACGGTGCAAAAGTGATGTTTTGCGATCAAAGCGATGCACAGGCAGAGATCGTTGGCAGTGATGAACTCACCGATTTGGCATTGTTAAAGGTAAAAACGGAGAGTGAAGTGGCCCCCTTTACGATCGGGGATTCCTCTTTGGTGAAAAAGGGTGAATATGTCATTGCGATGGGCAGTCCGCTTGGTGTGCAATATCAGGGAAGTGTATCAGGCGGTTTGATCTCCGGAACCAATCGCACCGTTTCTTCTTCCCAAGATTGGGATATGACGGTATTTCAGATCGATGCGGCAATCAATCCGGGCAACAGTGGCGGTCCCTTAATCAATATGGCAGGTGAGTTGATCGGCATCAATTCGATGAAGATTGCTGATACAGAGGTGGAAGGGTTTGGCTTTGCCATTCCGATCAATGAGGTCATACCGATCGTCCAACAGCTGGAAACCAACCATCAGGTGATTCGTCCTAATCTCGGAGTGAATGGTGTGGATCTTTCTTCGATCAGCATGTTTTGGCGCATTCGTGAAGGCATTGAGGATGAAGAAGGCTTTATGGTCACAAGAGTATCTCTTGGCGGTCCCGCGCAAAAATCAGGAATCAGAAGCGGGGATATCATCGTGAAGCTGGATGAAACCGATGTCACGTCAATGAAGGCATTCCGTCAAACACTGTATGCGAAGCAGGTCGGTGATACGATTACATTGACGATCCGTCGTGACGGTAAGGAACAAGCGATTGAGGTAACATTGGAATGATTCGAATCATTGCGGTAGGAAAATGCAAGGAAAAGGCGATGCTTGCGTTGATCAATGAATATCAGAAGCGCTTGAAACCGTTTGTAAAAACAGAACTGATCGAGGTGGCAGATGAACATGCGCCGCAGTCTTTATCATTGGCTCAGATGGAACAGGTTAAACAAAAAGAAGGAGAGCGCATCTTATCTAAACTGAAGGACAGCGATTATGTTATTTTGTTGGATTTGGCGGGAAAGATGATCGACAGTGTTGCGTTGTCCGAGCAGATCGCCTCCTTACAAACGTATGGAAACAGTGATATTGCCTTTGTTATTGGCGGTTCTTTGGGGATCGCTCCAGCGCTGATTCAGCGCAGTGATTTTCGCTGGAAGCTGTCTGATTTGACCTTTCCTCATCAGCTGGTAAGAGTGTTGTTATATGAACAGCTCTATCGCTCCTTTACGATTCTGCATCATCAGCCCTATCATAAATGATGAATCTATCTATGAATTTCTGTTTGATCTCATGAATGATAATGTAAAGCTTTAATAGGAGGTAAGCATGGACTATTTGATTGAAAAGGCAACACCCCATCAGGCAGAGGACATTCTGCGCCTGTATCACTCCCTGCTGGGCAGAGATGGCTGTACATGGAATGAAGATTATCCCAATCATGAGGATATTGATCACGATATATCCAATGATGCGCTTTATGTCCTGTGGGATCAAAACCGGATGATTGCATGCGCCTCTGCGCTGGAAGCGGATGAGGAAGAAATGCTTGCGTATGAAGGCACAAAGCTCAAGCATCCCTGTGCCCTCTCTCGCTTGGCGGTAAGCAGTGCCTATCAAAA
>CANPNQ010000045.1 GCA_947575425.1 uncultured Erysipelotrichaceae bacterium | reverse complement strand
GATGATTCATGATTTCATATTTAATGCCACGAGGATCTCTTTCCAAGGTACTGGCAATATCACAAAGCTTATAACTTTCATTTAAAAGAGACTCAAGAATGTTGTGTTGTTTTAAAGTTAACTGACTTCCCTTACACATATCAATACACACCCTTCCTTAATTGAGAGCCAGTTCTTACATGTTAATTATACTAAAACGGAAGTTTACTTGAAAGTTTATCTTTATTTCTATTGAATCGGAACTTTCAATAATAATTGAGGCCTTTTAAGCCTTGTGGTAAAATTATGAAATTCCTGAAAATTAGGGCTTGTATTCATCATTTCATTGTGGTAAAATACTTTCACGACCGCGTGGACGTGCGAGGTTGCCGACACACCGATAAGCGTTGTCATGAATGCGACGTGTCGGGGAATTCGCATCGAGCGAGTCTATCTAGATATAGACGAAAGGAGAAAAATTCATGGCAAAAAATAGCGTAAGAATTCGCTTAAAAGCTTATGAACACAGAATCTTGGATGCATCCGCAGAAAAGATCGTTCAGGCTGCACAATCTCACGGTGCAAAGAAAATTGTTGGACCCGTACCGCTTCCAACCGAAAAGCAGGTGGTTACCATTCTGCGTGCGGTACACAAATACAAAGACTCTCGCGAGCAGTTCGAAATCAGAACACACAAGCGCTTGATCGAGATTGTCGGACCCACAGCGGAAACGATTGATTCCCTCAGCCGTTTAGAGCTGCCCAGCGGTGTCGACATCGAGATCAAACTTTAGGAGGTGACGGCATGAAAGGAATCTTAGGACGTAAGTTAGGGATGACGCAGGTCTTCACCGAGGACGGTGTGCTGATCCCTGTGACAGTAGTCGAGGCAACACCGAATGTGGTATTGCAAAAGAAAACAAAAGAAAATGACGGATACGAAGCCGTACAGCTTGGCTTTGAGGATGTCAAGGAAAGACGGGCGACCAAAGCGGATAAGGGACATGCCACAAAGGCAAACACTGGTCCGAAGCGCTTCATCAAAGAATTCAAGGCTGAGGAATTCAATTCCTTGGAATTGGGTGCTGAGGTAAAGGTTGATATCTTCAATGCAGGCGATATCGTTGATGTGATCGCTACCAGCAAGGGAAAAGGCTATAACGGTACAATCGTTCGCAACAATGCGCATCAGGGCCCGAAAACTCATGGTGGCTCCAAGAACATCCGTCATATCGGTTCCTTGGCAACCAACGGTATTACTTCCCGTCAAGGTAAGATTTTAAAGGGAACCATAATGGCAGGTCAGGAGGGCGGCTATCGCACCACCAATCAGAACCTGCAGATCATCAAGGTAGATGCGGAAAACAACTGCCTGTTGATCAAAGGGAACGTACCGGGACCGAAGCGCGGTATGGTGATGGTATGCAGTGCGAAATGCGCAAAAAAAGCAAAGCCTGCGCCGGAATTAGTGAATTACAACAAGAGTGAGGAGGAATAAAGATGCCTAACATGGTCGTATTAAGCCAAGCGGGCAAAGAGCTGCATGAAATTACGCTCAGCCCCGAAGTATTTGGCATCGAGCCAAATCAGCAGGTAATATTTGATGCAATTATTATGCAAAGAGCAAGTATGCGTCAAGGTACCCATGATACCAAGGGTCGCAGTGAAGTACGCGGCGGCGGACGCAAGCCTTGGCGTCAAAAGGGAACCGGTCGCGCCCGTCAGGGTAGTATCCGTGCTGCACAGTGGAGAGGCGGCGGTACTGTATTTGGACCGACACCTCGCAGCTACAGCTATAACCTGAATAAAAAGGTGCGTCGTTTGGCGCTGAAATCCGTATTGAGCGAAAAGGTTGCGGAAAGCAATATGATGGTTGTGGATAAGTTTGAACTCGCAGCGCCGAAAACAAAGGCGTTCAACGAGATCATTGACGCACTCAGCCTCGGTAACAAAACGCTGTTTGTGGTTTCTCCTGAGGAAGACTTTGAGAATGCATTTAAATCTATGCGAAACATCCCAACCATGATGATGCTCACGGCAGACGGTATCAACGTATACGATATCGTCAACGCCAATAAGATCGTATTCACAGAAGCTGCTGTGAAGCATGTTGAGGAGGCATTGGGATAATGAATAACTATAAGGATATCATCATCCGTCCGATCATCACTGAAAAAACGATGAGATACATGGACGAAAACAATGTTGTCACATTTGAAGTGAAAAAGGGTGCCAACAAGATCCTGATCCGTCAGGCAGTGGAAAACATCTTCCATGTCGATGTGGAAAAGGTGAATGTTGTTAACGTATGCCCGAAAAAGAAAAGAGTCGGGCGTTATGTCGGAATGACAAAAGCTGTTCGTAAGGCCTATGTTAAGATCAAGGCAGGACAGGACATTGACTTATTTGGCGAGGCTGAAGCCAAATAGTATCAGGGAGAAGCACGCTATTTCCTGAATAAATAATGCGTAAGGAGGATATCAATGGCAATCAAGAAATACAAGCCGACCACGCCGGGACGTCGTGGTATGACCAGCTTGACTTATGAAGAAATTACAACAAACAAGCCGGAAAAAAGCCTGTTGGCACCGCTGAAAAGCAAGGGCGGCCGCAACAACAACGGTCGCATCACGACCCGTCATCAGGGCGGTGGACACAAGCGCGCTTATCGTATCATCGATTTCAAGCGCAACAAGGATGGTATTCCGGCAAAGGTCGCAACGATCGAATACGATCCAAACCGTTCCGCAAACATCGCTTTGTTACACTATGTCGATGGTGAAAAGCGTTACATCCTTGCCCCGAAGGGTTTAACCGTAGGCATGAGCGTTGTTTCCGGTAAGGGAAGCGATATCAAGGTCGGAAATGCAATGGAATTGAAAGACATTCCCGAAGGTACTTTTGTTCACAATGTGGAATTGAAGCCGGGCAAAGGCGGTCAGATGGCACGCTCTGCCGGCACATCCGCACAGATCTTAGGTATTGAGGAGAAATATGTGACTCTGCGTTTGGCATCAGGTGAGGTGCGCAAGGTATTAAGCAACTGCCGCGCAACTATCGGTGTTGTGGGCAATGAGGACCACAGTTTGGTCAACTATGGTAAAGCAGGACGCAATCGTTGGAGAGGTATTCGCCCGACGGTACGCGGTTCTGTGATGAACCCGAACGATCACCCGCATGGCGGTGGTGAAGGACGTACTCCGGTAGGACGTAAATCACCAATGACTCCTTGGGGTAAAAAGGCAATGGGTGTAAAAACACGCAAGACAAAGAAAGCGTCTACGAAATTGATCGTACGTCGTCGTAACGGTAAATAGGCAAAGGAGGAAATGAAACATGAGTCGTAGTCTGAAAAAAGGCCCATTCTGTGACGAGCACTTGATGAAAAAAGTGGAAGCATTGAATGCTGCCGGTAAAAAAGAAGTAATCAAAACATGGTCACGCCGTTCCACCATCTTCCCAAGCTTTGTAGAACATACATTCGCTGTTTACAACGGTAAAGAGCATTTGCCGGTATACGTGACGGAAGATATGGTAGGACACAAATTGGGCGAATTCGTACCGACCCGCAAATATGCGGTTCACGGTGACGATGATAAGAAAGCGAAACGATAGGAGGAACGTAAGATGGAAGTAAAAGCAACCGCAAAAACATTGCGTATCCCGCCTAGAAAAGCTCGTTTGGTGCTTGATTTGATACGTGGGAAGGATGCAGCGGAGGCTGCCGCTATCTTGAAATTCACACCGAATGCTGCGGCTGAGGCCATTGCCAAGGTGTTGAAATCAGCGGTAAGCAATGCTGTAAACAATAACGAAATGGATGAAGAAAAATTATACGTGAAGGCATGTTATGCCAATGAGGGCATCACCTTGAAGCGCTTCATGCCTCGCGCCAAAGGATCCGCAAGTGCGATCCATAAACGCACCAGCCACATCACAGTTGTGGTTGACGAGCGTGATTAAGGAGGTAGCCCATGGGACAGAAAGTTAGCCCGATCGGAATGCGTGTGGGAATCATCCGCGACTGGGAGTCAAGATGGTTCGCCGACAAGGATTATGCCGATCTGCTGTTGGAAGACGTAAAAATTCGTGAATTCATCGCTAAGGAATGCAAAGCCGCATCCGTTAGCCGTGTAGAGATCGAGCGTTCAAAGAACCGTGTGGAAATCATGATCCGTACCGCTCGTCCGGGTGTGATCATCGGAACCAGCGGTGAGAACATTGAGAATCTCAAGAAAAAGTTGGAAAAACTGACAAAGAAGAATGTATATATCAAGGTATTGGAAATTGCTAACCCTGATTTGGATGCGCGCTTAGTTGCAAGAAGCATCGCCGATCAGCTGGAACAGCGCGCAAGCTTCCGTACCTGCCAAAAGAAGGCCATTCAGCGCACGATGAGAGCTGGTGCTAAGGGCATCAAGACAAGCGTTTCCGGACGTTTGGGCGGCGCTGATATCGCTCGTAGCGAAGGTTATTCCGAAGGCGTCGTGCCGCTACACACATTGCGTGCGGATATCGACTATGCCGCAGAGGAAGCACATACGACTTATGGTCGTCTCGGTGTCAAGGTATGGATCTGCCGCGGTGAGGTGTTGCCGGGTCAGATGGTAAGCGAGCCGGAGGCACCGAAAAATCCGGTTGGTGATCGTCGCCGCCGCAACAATCGCGGCAATCGCAATGATCGCGGCAGCCGCCACAACAGCCGCAATACTGCCGCAAAGGCAGAAGGGGCGAAAGCGGAAGGAGGCAACTAATTTATGTTAATGCCAAAAAGAACAAAATATAGACGTCCTCACCGTTTGAGCTATGAGGGACGTGCAAAAGCCGGTCGTGAGGTCAGCTTCGGCGAATTTGGTCTGATGGCCGATACCGGCGCATATGTCAGCAATCGTCAGATTGAGGCTGCCCGTATCGCAATGACTCGTTACATGAAGCGTGGCGGACAGGTTTGGATCCGTATCTTCCCGCATTTGGCTATTACCAAGAAGCCGCTTGAGGTACGTATGGGTTCCGGTAAAGGCGCACCCGAAGGCTGGGTCGCAGTTGTTAAGCCGGGTCGTGTCATGTTTGAAATCGGCGGAGTCAGCGAGGAGATCGCCCGCGAGGCATTCCGTCTTGCTTCTCACAAATTGCCGGTAAAGACAAAATTTGTTAGAAAAGGAGAGAAGTTATAATGACAGCGAAAGAGATCAGAGAAAAAAGCAACACTGAATTAGAACAAGAGATCGAAACGCTAAAGGATGAACTCTTTAATCTTCGTTTCCAGCAAGCAACCGGTCAATTGGAAAATACTGCCCGTATGCGCACGGTGAAAAAAGACATCGCCCGCATGAAAACAGTAATACGCGAGCGCGAGCTTGCCAGCGAATAGGAGGGTCTCAGGCATGGAAAGATCAAAACGTAAAACATATCGTGGTACTGTCATTTCCGATAAGATGGATAAGACGATCACGGTAGTGGTAGAAACAAAGAAAACACATCCCATCTATGGGAAGCGTGTGAAATATTCCAAAAAGTTCAAGGCTCATGACGAAAACAACGAAGCGAAGATCGGTGATACCGTGGTAATTATGGAGACTCGTCCATTGTCTGCCACAAAGCGTTTCCGTTTGGTTGAAATCGTGGAAAAAGCCGTAGAGCTGTAAACCGACAGGAGGTAAGCGTTCATGATTCAAAATGAAAGTAGATTGCGCGTTGCCGACAATACGGGTGCCAAGGAAGTCTTGGTCATTCGTTGCTTGGGTGGCAGCGTCCGCAAATTTTCCAACATCGGCGATATCGTCGTATGTACCGTGAAGCAGGCTGCTCCCGGCGGTACGGTGAAGAAGGGTGACGTGGTAAAAGGTGTCATCGTTCGCACCAAGCGCGGCGTACGTAGAGAAAATGGAACCTATATCAAATTCGATGACAATGCTGTCGTATTGATTAAGGATGATAATACACCACGCGGTACTCGTATTTTCGGACCCGTGGCAAGAGAACTGCGTGACAAGGATTTCATGAAAATCGTTTCCTTGGCACCGGAAGTATTATAGGAGGTGTGTCTTTTATGAAAATCAAAAAAGGTGATAAAGTACAGGTCATTGCCGGTGCGTACAAAGGCACAGTTGCTGAAGTGCTTCAGGTTCTGCCAAAGAAAAACAAGGTCATTGTGGAAGGTGTCAATATTGCGAAAAAGCATATGAAGCCGACACAGGCAAATCCGGATGGTGGCATCATCGAAAAGGAAATGCCGATTCATGTATCCAATGTCATGGCTTACGATGCGAAGGCAAAAGTTGCCGGGAGAATCGGATTCAAATTTGAAACAGATAAAAAAGGCAATCAGACAAAAGTGCGCTATAATAAAAAAAGCGGCACTGTCTTGAAGTAGGAGGGCAGATCAGATGAACCGCCTAGAACAGAGATATAAGGAAACAGTCATTCCCGCTTTGATGGAGAAATTCGGATATAAGAATATCATGGAGGTCCCCAAGATTGAAAAGGTCGTTGTCAACATCGGTGTTGGCGATGCCATTCAAAATGCCAAGGCATTAGAGGATGCTGTAAAGGAATTGGAACAGATTACCGGACAGAAGGCTGTTGTTACGAAAGCCAAAAAGTCAATCGCAAACTTTAAATTGCGTGCCGGTATGCCAATCGGCTGTAAGGTAACGCTTCGTTCCGTGAAAATGTATGATTTCTTAGACAAGCTGATGAACATCTCCCTGCCGCGTGTGCGTGACTTCCGTGGTGTCAGCGATACTTCCTTTGACGGTCGTGGTAACTATACCCTCGGTGTGAAGGAACAGCTGATCTTTCCGGAGATTGATTATGATAAGGTCAGCAGAGTACGCGGAATGGATGTTGTCATTGTGACAAGCGCTAAGAGTAATGAAGAAGCAAAGGCATTGCTTGCCGAAATGGGCATGCCTTTCAAGAAGTAGGAGGACACATTATATGGCAAAGAAATCAATGATTAACAAATGCAATCGTCCTCAGAAGTACAAAGTGCGTGAGTACACACGTTGTGAACGATGTGGACGCCCTCACTCAGTATTGCGTAAATACAAACTGTGTCGTATTTGCTTCCGTGAATTGGCTTACAAGGGTCAAATTCCGGGTGTGAAAAAGGCCAGCTGGTAAGAAGGAGGAAACGCTCAATGATTATGACAGATCCGATTGCGGATATGCTGACAAGAGTTCGTAATGCCTTACAGGCACGTCACGAAACAGTAAGCATGCCTGCCAGTAAAGAGAAACTGGCAATCGCCAAGATCCTGAAAGAGGAAGGATTTATCACTGATTACACAGTGCAAGGCGATGTGAAGAAAACCATTATGATCACTTTGAAATACGGTCCCAACGGGGAAAAGGTAATCAGTGGTCTAAAACGTATTTCCAAGCCGGGGTTGCGTGCCTATGCGAAGGTGGATGCCATTCCTCGTGTATTAAACGGTTTGGGTATTGCGATCATCTCTACCTCAGAAGGTGTGATGACCGATAAAGAGGCAAGAGCCAAGCATGTGGGCGGCGAAGTGCTGGCCTATGTGTGGTAATATAACGGAGGTAAACA
>CANPNQ010000044.1 GCA_947575425.1 uncultured Erysipelotrichaceae bacterium | reverse complement strand
AGGACAAAATCAATTTCGATACATTAAGACATTATCATTTTCGATTCATAAAAAAAATAGCAAAAGTAAGCGTTTGATCTGTCAAGCGAAAATGAAAATGTCCCAAAAAAAGTTAAACATTAGCACCAAGATTACGGTGCTTTTGTTTCGCAATATAAGCTTGAAAAGAAGCGTGTTTCCAAGGATGAGACATTGGAGGGATATAGACCTTATTAGGCTTATCATCTTTGGTGATAGGATCAAATGTTTTAGACTTAGCTTCACGAAGGGGAATTTCCTCCAAGGCAAAAATATGATCCAAAATATTCACATATAAGCCTCCATCAAAGGCTTCAATCACCATGGCTGTCATCCCTTTCTTCATGTATGCCTTATTTGCATTACGTGTGATAGGCATGTAATACTTATTCTTATAGCGGATACAGTTGCCTCCGTCCAGCTTCCTACAAGAGAGTACAGAGAGAATATGATTAATTTCTCGATCAGAGGGTTGCTTTTCAAACACACTTCTTGTATGATTAACAGGTAGAGAGAACAAAGCGTTGAATTCCTTCAAATAAGTCGGTAGGAATTGATTTGCTTCCTCTATGGTGGTAATGCCCGCAAGTCTGAGTTCAATAACCAAACGTGATTGTAAGGTCTGATTCAGACGCTCTATGCGTCCTTTGGCTTGCGGGACACTTGTGCATTCCAGTTCGATGCCAAGCTGATGACAGGCATAGGAGAACTGAGTAAACGTATCTTGTTCATCACAGGATGCGTTTTTTCTTTTGTATTCAAAGACGGTTCTACGATCGGTAAGGAATTTAGCGGGGATACCATAGGTTTTAAGAATTTGATGAGTGATCTCATAATAAGCGCGAAGCGTTTCCTGGGTATCAAAGAAAGCACCTAAAATCATGCCTGTGGCATCGTCAATGGCTAAATGCAGGTAAGATATGGAGTTACCAAACCAGAGATGAGGAGAAGCATCCAATTGAACCAGTTCACCCATATAAGCACATCTGGGGCGTCTTGGGTGTACATCAGATCTATTTAACAGTTCCAGTTTATCTTCAATAACAGCCTTCTGTTTTAGGGAAGAAGAGGCTTTTTTACGATTTCTCAGATCAGCTTCCAGACGACGTTTGGTTTTTCTTCTGGCTTTAGGAGAAAGAATATCCACATCACGAAGCCAATGATTAAGGGTGGAATCACTGATAAGAATCCCCTCATGTTTATTAAGAAGTTGAGAAAAATGAGCGAGATTAGCGCCGAAGTATTTGGTATTGTATAAATCAATGACTTTGGCTTTGATGTCATCCGTAAAAGCAGTGGCAGGTTTTCTGCCTCTGTTTTTATGAACAAAGCCCTGTTTACCTTCCATTTTATACTTGATGATCAAGCGATTCACAGTGCGTAGGGAGCAATTCAGTTTAATAGCAGCATTCTTCTTATTACCGTTGGAATCCACAAGTTTTTTGATAACAACATACTTAAATTGTTCATTCATTCTAAGATCAACCTTTCTCATAATGACCTCGCTTTCTTATGAGGTCTTATTTTATAACATCTTTTAGGACAAAATCAATTTCGATACATTAAGACATTATCATTTTCGATTCATAAAAAATAGCAAAAGTAAGCGTTTGATCTTGTAATATTTGATATCCTGCATTATAATAACTACGTCAAGACAGGGGTGCTGAAAAGCTGAGATGATACCCTTTGACCTGACCTAGGTAATACTAGCGTAGGGAGTCATTCTATTTAGATTGGTTCACTTGCGCCTCGATGCGGAGGTGTTTTTATTTTATCACAGAGAAAAAAGCGACATTATACAGAGGTACAGAGAATCGTTTTGCCGATCCTATCTCTAATATTGACTTTATCAATATGGGAGTTATTGGTGCGGTGGTGTAATATCAGTCTCTATATCCTTCCTGCGCCAAGCATGATTCTCATGGCCATGATCGATAATGCACAGGTGTTATGGATGCATTCCATGGTGACGCTTCAGGAGGCATTGTTAGGGCTTGGTCTGGCTGTGCTTTTGGCAATCATCATTGCGATTTTCATGGATATGTCAAGTGTGTTTCGTCACAGTGTCTTTCCCCATCTTGTGGTGACACAAACCGTGCCGGTGATGGTACTTGGTCCGTTGTTTTCGATATGGCTTGGATTTGGCATGACTCCGAAGATACTTATGGTAGTATTTATGTGCTTTTTTCCGATTGTGATTGCTTTTGCGGATGCATTGGCGCAGAGTGATATCAACCAAATCAACCTGCTGAAAAGCTTTGGTGCAAACAAATGGCAGATCTATCAGTATGTCAAAATACCGGCGGCGATGAACGCACTGTTTTCCGGAATCAAGGTCTCAGCCACCTATTGTATCGGCGGTGCGATCGTCGGTGAATGGCTGAGCGCTTCGGCTGGACTTGGCTATTATATGATCCGGGTAAAAAACGGATATATGCTGGATAAGGTATTTGCCTGTGTGGTAGTGATCATCGTATGGAGTCTGCTTTTGCATATGGCTTTGACGTGGCTGGAGCGCATAGTATTTCCTTATCAAAGAAAAAGGAGAGGAAAGCAAACATGAGTATGAAAAAACGAGGTATTTGGATGATGGCGGTAGCATGGTGCTTGATGCTTAGCGGCTGTGGGGGAAACGGTCAAGCAAAGGATACGGAAGGAAAGGAAGTCACCTTGATTTTGGATTATGTGCCAAATACCAATCATACCGGTATTTATGTGGCGCAGGAGAAGGGCTATTTTCAGGATGAAGGCTTACAGGTGAATATTATTGAGCCGGGAAACAACGAGACAAGTGCGACACTGGTCGCAGTGGGAAAGGGAGAATTCGGAGTCAGCTATCAGGAAGATGTCACCTATGCCAGAAGTGCAAAGGAGCCATTGCCCATTCGGGCAATCGCTACGATTATTCAGCATAATACAAGTGGCTTTGTGTCTTTGAAATCTGCCAATATCAATTCCTGTAAAGATTTTGAGGGTAAGGTATATGCCGGATGGCAGGCACCCAGTGAGGAAGCGGTGATCCGAGCTGTGATGAAACAGGCTGGCGCAGATTTTGATCAGTTGACGATGGTAGGAGCGGATGGCAGCGGGTTTGCGTCCTTTGGGAAAAATGTAGACCTGCAATGGGATTTTGAAGGATGGGCAGTGACAAAAGGGAGAATGGATGGCTATGATTTAAACTATTTGCCGCTGAGAGATCTAGATAAGCGCTTGGACTACTATACGCCGCTTCTTATCACCAATGAGGATATGATCAAAAATGACCCGGAAACGGTTCGTGCGTTCCTCACCGCAGTAAGAAAAGGATATGAATACGCGATCGAGTACCCGCAGGAAGCAGCAGAAATCTTGGGCAAGGAGATCCCCGATACAGATATGGAATTTATCAAAGCATCACAGGAATATTTGAGTAAGGAGTATCAAAGCGATGCGCCAAGCTGGGGTGTGATGAAAGATGAGGTTTGGGATCGCTATACGGAGTTTATGCTGGAGTATGGCCTGATTGATCATGTGATCAAAGCAGATCAGCAATATACCAATGAGTTTTTGCATTAGCAGATATCACTGCGGATGCATCCATAAAGCTTGCAGTAGTTTTTGTGTCGCATAAGATAAGAACTTCCATCAATTATGGATAAAATGCTATCCATGACAATGTGCATAAGCGTCTAAAAGATAGGAGCGATGTCAATAAAATGGAAATACAGGACATATCGATCGCATTTGAAGGAAACAGTGTATTGGATCATGTCCGCATGCAGGTGGCAAAAGGAGAATTTGTAACACTGATCGGTGCGAGCGGCTGTGGAAAATCTACACTGTTAAATATATTGGCAGGTGTTTTGCATCCGCAAAAGGGAAGTTTTTTTGTGGATGGGCAAAGGATTAAAGGCATTTCTTCTCATTTTGCCTATATGCCGCAGAGTGACTTATTATTGCCATGGAAAACGATACTGGACAATGTGACACTGTATGCGCAAATCCATCATGATGTCAAGAATGCAAGACAAAAGGCATTGGCTGAATTTCCTGCGTTTGGCTTATCCGGCTATGAAAATGCCTATCCGCATGAATTGTCGGGAGGAATGCGGCAGCGGGCTGCTTTTTTGCGCACAGCCCTTTGCGCGGCCCAAATCATGCTATTGGATGAACCGTTTGGGGCATTGGATGTGATCACCCGCAATGAGATGCAGGATTGGCTGCTTCGTTTACGAAGCGAGCTTCAAAAAACAACGCTGCTAGTGACTCACGATATTGATGAAGCACTGTATTTATCAGATCGCATTTTGGTGCTGGGCGGCAGCCCGGCAAGCATTGTCAAAGAGATAGATCTGCGCAATGTTGTGAAATCAAGGGATTGGCTGTTTGCCCAAGGGGATCTGCGTAAGGAGATTTATGCGATATTAAGGGGGAAAAACCATGCTTCATGATGCCCATTTTCATTTGTGTGGGGATGACTTGCGAAACGAATGGAACAAGCATCACATGCAAGGAATTGTCAACGCGGATTGTCCAAGCGAATATGCATACTTGAAACAGACGCTGCGCCATACAAAGGGAGTCAGGATCAGTGCCGGTATTCATCCATGGAAGGCGAATCAGGTATCTTGGGAAGAAATGATTCCGATCATGGAGGAAGTCAGCTTTATCGGTGAGATCGGGCTGGATAATGTGTGGTGTGATGTGGATATGCAACAGCAGAAGGAAGTGTTTGAGCGCTCCCTTGACTACGCAGCTTCTGTGCAAATGCCGGTCATCCTACATTTGAAAGGTATGGAGCAGGAGGCACTTTCCTATATCAGACGATATAAAAATACATATCTGGTTCATTGGTATTCGTGCTTGGATTATATACAGGACTATCGGGAGCTGGGGTGTTATTTTACGATCGGTCCTTCTGTTGGCAGGGATGAAGCGGTCAACCAAGTGGCTTTGCAAATTCCTTTGGATCATCTCATGCTGGAAAGTGATGGTTTGGATGCTCTTTCATGGTGTGAAAACAGAAGCGTAAGCGCAGAGGAATATACGGTGTTTTTGAATCGCAGTATTACCCAGATTGCACGGATCAAGCATTGTGAAGAAACCCATGTGAAAGATACACTGAATCATACTTTCCAACAGTTTCTATTAGCAAGGATGGATCCATAAGATATAATGGGAGAAGCTTGTCATATGATCGAGAGATGATCCATTTTTGAAACAATGAAACAATGGATTTCGCTCAGCCATCATCCATCGGAAATATCCTTCCATAAGAAAAAGGAAAATGCCGGCATGACTCCATGTTGGAAATTCATTTTCTTTTTTCGTATCACAGGCACTTTAAGGTTAATTAATAGGCGAGTTCGGATTGCATTAGTTATAAATGCTATCATACTTTTATCAATCTCATATGGATAGTAATAAAAGAGTCAATGAGGAGGTGTTGAACAATGAAAAGGATAGTGTTATGTTACAAATACTAAAGGTTTTTGGAGTATATTTTGACAGTTTTGCGATGGCAGTATTTTTATTTTCAACATTTACTCCAGAAGGAACAATACAAAGAAAGGATATACCGGTGGATAGTATCATAAGTATTCTCGGCATCGGAATCGGAACAACCATTACTTTGATCGTGGGCTATCATGTAATGCAAAAAGCATTTAAGAAAGCACAATCGAATTATAGTAATATAAAGTTATATAAAAAGAACCGCGAGACTATTGGAAATAGTTGGCAAAGTTGCCAATCAGTATATGGTACATGAAGAAACGATTCACATAGGAGTAACGAAGAAACGAGCCATCCATAATGCAAAGTATTTCAAAAACAATTAGAGAGTTATCCTGATTTGAAAGAAAATCAAAGTGCTATGGAGCTGCTTTCGCAAATGAAAGAGTCAGAGAATACTTATGCACAATCCAAGATTGATTATAATACCGGCGACGCGCCTTATAACACGTTAATTCATAGTTTTTCCAATAATCTTTTGCGAAGAATTTTTAGATTTGCGGATGCTGAATTCTATAATGAAAGTCAAGAAACCATCATTACCGATGATGAATTAGGCATCTGATCTCTTTTTGTGCTGTAAATGATTCTATCAGATTCCAACCATTCTTGTGTAACCTTATTACAGAGGTTACACTTTTTGTTAGAGTCTCGTTCAGCGTAAGAAACGCAAGAAAAAAAGGATTGTCATATAGGATAGCAGTATAAATCCATGCCTGTTTGCTATATAGTCCTGCATTACATAATTATAAGGAAGAGCAAGTCATAAGCCAAGACTCCTATATGCGCCCTCATACACACACAAACGCTTACCACCCATATAGGCAAAACATCCCTTTTAAGCCTTGCTCAAATTTCAACGGAAGTTCCGTTTTCGTGAGAACTTCCGTTTTAAAAGCCATTTTTGATATAAATTAACGAGGTTGACTATGAAAATCACGGTAAACATGGTATTATAATAGTGAAAAAGGTACTTAAAGGGTATACGAAAACTCGTTTTCAGATCAAAAGTTTTCTTATTTGTTCTGAAATTTCCGTTTCATAGGTATGTAAGAACCGGCTCTTGTATCTTTATTTCTCTATGTGTTTGAGTTTAACCTGTGCTATGGGAAGCGTTTTGAGGTTATTTAATTCAAACACTTTTTCATTTAGTAAATTTAATGAACATTCCAATGGAGAATGGAAATTCAGTATTTTGCGAGGATAATTATTCACTTGGTTTGATACAAAGTTCATTGTCTTTTGTCCGAATCCATCCATGTCTCTTCCCTTAGGTATCATTTCTCTGAAGTGCTCATGATTCTTTTCACATTTGCCTTTTTGATCACTTCTTCTTGATTCACAGTAAAATACTAGTGTAAGTCTTGTTAATCCATTTTCATCCATTTCTATGCTTAATGGATCCTTATTCTCTTTTCCGTTATCGGTAAGAATGCATGTGAATGTTTCTTTAAATAAATCATTGCCTAAATGTTCTTTAATATTTGTGAATACTTGGTTTACTTCGCTTGTGTTAATACGTGCTATTTTAAAGTATAGTTGAAGATTTGTCTTTGTGTATAGAAGGGAGAGAACAGCCGAACCACCTTTCTTGCCCTCTACCGTATCCATTTGCCATACATTCGTACATGGATGATCCATCATAAACTGCTGGAAGTCTGAAAAGGTTCTGTTTTTCAGATAATCGTAATTCAATGGCTTTGCCTTTGGCTTGCTTGTGATTCTTGGACGATAGCGTACTTTTCGCTTAAGATCAATGTTTTTAACACTGAAACGGTTTTCTTCGATATAGCGATAAACCGTGCTTGGCGCAATTTTCAGATTGTTGGTTTTTATGATAACCTCTATCGAAAGTCCTTGTTTAACTCCTTTCGATATGATGTCATCTAATTCTTTCATCTCAATGTCATTCAGCTGCGGTCCCTTTTTGTGTTCAGAAATGTTTCTTTCATACTCTGCCTGCGCGATATGAGCTTTATAGTAGTATTTTGGCAAAGGACATTCTTTGATGGATGGACATCCATTACAGACACATGGAAAGCGGAGAATGGACTTACATTGAGGAGACTCACAAAAGTCAGGGCAAAGAGAATCGCAATGCATATAAGAACAGTATTTACATAAGCCGGATTCACAATGATCACATAAACGCTTCTTCTTACATT
>CANPNQ010000043.1 GCA_947575425.1 uncultured Erysipelotrichaceae bacterium | reverse complement strand
ATTGCCAAGCTCATGACGATGCGATGATCATTATGTCCATGGAAAATGACATTTCCCTCATAAGCGGATTTTCCTTCAATGATGATATCCCCACCATGGCTTTGTATTGCAACACCGAGCTTCTTTAATTCCTGCTCCATCGCTTCAATACGATCGCTTTCTTTCATGCGTAAACGCTGTGCATTTTTAATATGAGTCGTACCATGGGCAAATGATGCCAGTACGCAGAGAATCGGACCTAGATCGGGACAATCCTTAAGATCGATCTCACATCCATGCAATTCGCTTTTATGAATGAAGTAACCGTTTGCGATCTCTTCATAGGCGGCTTTCATCTGCCTTAAAATATCTAAAATCACCTTATCCCCCTGCCTTGAATTGTGATGCACGCCCATAATAGCCAGATCATGATTACAGGCAGCCAATGCGGCAAAAAAAGCAAGCTGAGAATAATCCCCTTCCAGTGAGGTACATCCGGGATGATATGCTTGATTTCCCTTTATTTCGATTGTATGCGCGTCAATGAATTGCGCCTCAACCCCAAAATGCGCCAGCATCTGCATCGTCAGCAGTACATAAGAACGAGATTCAAAAGGCTCCTGTATGGTGATGGTAGAGCGTCCCTCACACAAGGGCAGCGCAAATAGCAGACCGCTGATAAACTGACTGGAAACATCTCCCGCCAGTGTATAATCACCGTTAGTGAGCTTTCCTTCTATGGTGATGCCATCAGCATCATGGTGGAAATACAAGCCCAAAGAATGAAACAGCGACTCATAAACACTTTGAGGTCGCTCTAGAAGTCGACCCTTTCCCCGAAAGGTGATGCGCTTTCCGCTCAAAGAAAATAAGGGGATGAAAAAACGCAAAGTGGAGCCAGATTCATTACAGAAGATCTCCTGTGCCTCACATGCGGCGACATCACTGATACCGTCGATCTCGATAAAATCATCATGCGTGATGATTGTTGCGCCGAACGCACGCATACCCTCAATCGTCGTCACGATATCCTGTGAATAAGCGATGTTATCAATGCGGCTTTTTCCCTTGGCAAGAGAAGCGCAGATAATGGCTCGATGGGACATGCTTTTGCTTGGGGGGATCGTGATCTGTCCATGACACAGGGAAGGGGATATCTTAGCGATCATGCAATCTCTCTCCCGATCACATGAGCGATCACTCTGCCTTTTTCAATCAACTCTTGGAATTTCTTCGGCTTCAACGATTGAGCACCGTCCGACCATGAACATTCGGGATTCTCATGAACCTCAATAATCAGACCATCGGCTCCGGCAGCGATTGCGGCCAATGACATTGCCTCTACCAATTTCCAATCTCCGGTCGCATGCGAAGGATCGATGATGATCGGCAGATGGGTCTTTTCTTTAATGATCGGAATCACACTTAAATCCAACGTATTTCTTGTGTATGGTTCAAATGTGCGAATGCCCCGCTCGCAGAAGACGACATTCTCGTTTCCTTCCGCCATGATATACTCTGCGGCCATGATCCATTCTTCGATCGTATTCGCCAAGCCACGCTTTAACAGCACCGGCTTATTTACCTTGCCAACTGCCTTTAACAGATCAAAATTCTGCATATTTCTTGCCCCGATCTGAATCATATCGACATATTCCACAAATTCATCCAGCTTGTCGGCGCTCATCAGCTCGGAGACGATTGGCAGTCCGGTTTGCTTACGCGCTTCCACCATTGCAAGTATGCCCTCTGTGCCTAAGCCCTGAAAGGCATAAGGAGAGGTTCTTGGCTTATAGGCACCACCGCGCAGCATACATCCCCCTGACTGCTTCACTGCTTTGGCAATCTGAACAGTCGCTTCCCTTCCCTCAATGGAACAAGGACCGCCGATGATCACCAGTTTTTCCTGTCCGCCGATTTTGATTCCTCCTGCCTCAATGATTGAATCCTCGGGATGAAACAAACGATTGGCTTTTTTATAAGGCGCAGCGACACGCACTACGCTTTCCACAAAGGGATTTGCTTCGATCTGTTTGGGATCGATAACCGATGTATCTCCAACCAAACCGAATACGTTGTAATTTTCACCGATGCTGGAATGAATCTGCAAGCCCTTGCTGGACAAGCGTCCCATCAAGGCATCGATCTCTTGCTTAGGGGCGCTTTTTTTCATAGTAATAATCATAAGTTCTCCTCTTTTCTTTTTGCTTGAATGGACAATGATGCACATCGCTCCATGTATAGATCTAAAATGGCAAGCGCCAATACGCTGTCTATGACAACGCAGGCGCGATGAATGATCGCAGGATCATGGCGACCTTGTATCTGTAAAATCTGGGCTTCATGGCTGATGCGATCTATCGTTTCCTGTTCCTTATAAATGGAAGGAGTGGGTTTGATACAAGTATGAATGATGATCGGCATACCGTTAGAAATACCACCATTGATTCCGCCATTATGATTGGTTTTGGTCTGCACTTTGTTTTGATCAAAGAGGATCGCATCATTGACTTGTGAGCCATAAGCATTCGCAAAGGCAAAGCCAAACCCAAAACTGACGCCCTTCACTGCCGGTACACTATATAAATAGTGCGCGATCACGCTTTCCAAGGAGTCAAAGAATGGCTCGCCGACACCTGCCGGCAAACCGATCACAGCGCTCTCTAAAATCCCTCCGACGCTGTCTCCTACCTGCGCCGCCTGTTCAATGACGGAGCGCATTGCTGCTTCAGCATCCTCATTCAAGGTCGGAAACTCCTTGTTTGCCAGTGTCTCCAGCTGAAGCTTTATCGCCTGATTCGTTGCTTCAAACAAAGTATCCTTTGCCTTGTGGCATTGTTCCATATGAGTACCGATCATAATACCATGATCCTTCAATATCTGTAAAGCGATGGCACCCGCCGCTACCAGAGGGGCAGTGATACGACCGCTAAAATGACCCCCGCCGCGATAATCCTGATAGCCCAAATATTTTTCATCTGCTGTATAATCCGCATGGGAAGGCCGCAATCGATATTTCGTTGCGTCATAATCTGCGGAGTGCATATCTTGATTTTCAATCATGATCGTTAGCGGAGTGCCGCAGGTATAGCCTTCAAACAAGCCGCTGATGATCCTGACCTCGTCCTTTTCATGGCGCTGTGTGGAAATGCGGTCTTTTGCTTTGCGCTTTTCCAGCTGCGCCTTCATAAACTCCATATCGATCTGAATTCCGGCAGGCAGTCCATCCAGACAGACTCCAATGGCATCCCCATGACTTTCGCCGAAGATTGTACAGATGATATGGGTTCCGATCGTATTCTTCATCGCTTATCCTCCATCAATCGCTTGATCTCCTCAAGGTGCATCGGTCGGATATGTGCTGTACCAATCGAATCCACCCAAATTGTTTCCACAAGATCACCATCCGCCTTTTTATCGTTTTGTATCATTTCCAGCCATTTTTCACATTCCATCGGTATGTTTCTGGGCAATCCCAGTTTTTTATAGACTGATATTACCCGTTGCTTGATCGCTTCATCGCGAATAAAGTAAAGCATGCCGAACGCCACGCATTCCCCATGATAATAATCATGCAGGTGATTGCTGGATTCGATCGCATGGCCGATCGTATGACCGAAATTCAAAATTTTACGCAGACCATGTTCTTTTTCATCCTGCTCCACGACTGCTTTTTTCACGTGCAGCGCCTTCGTTATGATCAATTCGATATCTGCAATCGCATCGCCTTGTTCAAATAAGGCAAATAGGCTTTCATCATAGATCAGACCTGCTTTCAGCGCTTCGACAAGTCCATTGGCATAGTGACGTCTTGGCAGGGTAGAGAGGGTGTCAGGATCAATCAGTACCATTTTTGGCTGATAGAATGCGCCGATGATGTTTTTTACCCCGTCCAGATTGATCGCCACCTTGCCGCCGATCGAGGAATCAATCTGAGATAACGTCGTTGTCGGCACCTGGACAAAATCGATTCCGCGCATATAACTGGCAGCGACATAACCGGAAAGATCACCGATCACACCGCCCCCCAACGCAATGATCAGATCCTTGCGGGAAAAATGCAGATGCAGTAGCTCCTTGCACAGATCCGCAAACACCTCCAATGACTTTGCCCCTTCGCCCTGCGCTACGATATGCGAATAACCCTTGGGACATTGCTTTAACAGCATATCGCAGTATGACCTCGGTACCCCATCATCACTGATGATCATGACCTTACGATTCACATTGATATAATCACCGATATGATTCAGCAAACCCCGCTCTACCACAATATCATAACTGCTTTTGCCCAAATCCATATGAAGCTTCATCTGATTCCTCCTTTAACAAAAAAAGCACCGAATGTTACAAACGATGCTTTTGTATCTCCTATCAGAAAACAAAAATAACCATGCGCCGGATGGGTTTCTAACAGGAACTATTCGTAATAATAATACATCTTACTCATGCGCATGTATCTTGCCTCCATTTGCCATTATGATAATACAAAACAATGGCTTTTGCAAGAAAAACAATGAAAATATGGCAAAGGCAGAGAGAATAGAAGGCAAAAAAGTGCCGGAAAGAAGCATAAGTATGAAATCCATCTCCCATTGAGCGGATAATTTGGTATAATAGACCTGCAATAAAATACTTCAATGAATAGGAGAGATGATCGAATGAAATATAAGAAATATCTTGGATTGGCAGGAACGATGCTTGCCCTGAGTGGATGCAGCTTCTTCCAGGAAAGTGTATATACGCTAAAGGAAAAGGAAGTAACGATACAGGTCCATGATAAAAGCTTTGATCCTTTGGATTATGTATTAAAGGATGAGGAACCCTTATCCGATCAGGAAAAGCGCTCTGTAAAGACAAGCGGAGCGATTGATACCTCTGTCTTAGGAGATGCAATATTTAAAATTCCGGAATATGATTTGGAATTACAGGTGCATATTGTCGATGAGGAGCCTCCGACCATGTCAATCCTTGGTTTTGAGGTAAAACAAGGCGTGGTATTTACGTGGAATGAGGAGAATTTTGATAAATTAAGACCGCAGTTGAAGGATAACTATGACAGTGGCGAATTGTTAAAAAAGACACTGCGCTGTGACAGTGTTGATACGAAGGAAACAGGCAAGAAGCCGGTCACCTGTTATATTGAGGATTCCAGTGGCAATCAGACAAGCAAAACTGTGGATATCGAGGTCGTGAAATAACATCGCGATCTTTTTTTGTAATTTGCCGAAACGAATATTCATCGCCTTATTTTATGATAGAAATAAATGCTCAATCAAAATCTTACTGCCAATGAGGATCAGAATGATCCCGCCGAGGAACTCCGCATATTTGCCCAGATGCGCGCCCAAGCGTCCCCCCAGCAGTACGGCCGCAAAACTGATTAGGAAGGTCGTAACGGCGATCATCGCTGCCGCAGAAGCGATATCCACCGCTAAAAAGGCAAAGCTGATCCCGATTGCGAGTGCATCAATGCTGGTGGCGATTGCCAAAAGCAGGATGTCCTTCCAAGAAATATAGGAAATATCTGAATTTTGCAGCCTATGCTCCTTTGCCTCCATAAGCATATGCAAGCCGAGGAAGCCAAGCAGAAAGAAAGCGATCCAATGATCGATCATCGTGATATAAGACGCAAAATACATGCCGATCCACCATCCAAGCAGCGGCATCCATCCCTGAAATAAACCAAAGGCAAATGCAAGCAGAAATGCATATCGCAGCACATGACGCTTTAAGCACATTCCCTTCGCAAAAGATACCGCACAGGCATCCATAGATAAGCCGACGCCAATCATAAAAACCGATAAAATGCTCATGCTCAACCCTCCAAGTCCTTCATGATTCACAAAATAAAACGAGGCTATTCACGTCAAAAAAATACGTGAATAAGTCTCGTTATATAACGCTTGCCAGATGAAATTCATCGCTGTGTTGACAAAGCGACTCACAAATGAGCTAACTACTCCCTTATTCTGTTTTCTATCATATCAAAGATAAGGTAAGAATTCAATGTTTTTTTCATCAAACAAAGAAAATAATTGCCTTCATTTGAGGCTCCTATGTGGAGGATAGCGTGGATGCAGCGCTGTTTTTGCGTGATTTTCGTAATTTTCGCTTGCGTATTTTTTATCGTATGCTATAATTGTATCGCACTTACTTTAGATCCACATGAGATCTAAGGCGGAAGGAGAAAAGAAAATGAAAAAAGGAATTCATCCGGAATATCATCGTATTACGGTGAAATGTACTTCTTGCGGCAATGAATTTGAAACAGGTTCCACCGCTACTCATTTGCGTGTAGATACTTGTTCCAACTGCCATCCTTTCTATACCGGACGTCAGCGCTTTGCGGCTGCACAGGGTAGAATTGAGAAGTTTAACAGAAAATACGGACTTAACAAGTAAGAAGAAAGCACCCTATACGGGGTGTTTTTCTTTTTCTCATAAATCTATCGTTTTAATTGCAGCTTTTAAGCAAACGAATGGCTCCTGTTATTTCCGCTTACCATCATTCGTTGCTAAATGGAATTATATCATTTAAGCAAAATGGCACGGTTGAGAGGCTCATTAGTATAAGCTCATTTGATTTTTCGCTTATTTTCTTTGTCTGTTTTGTTTTGGGAGATACGGAGCAATTTCGAAATACCATTTTGAAGTAAATTGGTGCTTAAACTATTACCGTACTACTTTTGGATTGAAAGTTTTGCCGAGAAGCGAGCAGTTGTTTAAGAAATATCATAATCTGGCGTTTTACATTGCCTTGAAATTATGCCACAGCGATGCGGATGCACAAGATATCGTACAGGAGAGCTTATTGAAATAGAGCACTCTATCGCTAAGATCAATGAATCGAAGTATTTTAAGGCATGGCTGAATAAGGTGATTTTGTCTAAAAGTACAAAGCTGTTTCGCAAGAACAAGGATGTGAATTTATCGGAGGATGAATCTCATGATGAAATTTCTGCTTACTTTTCAAACTGCGAATCAAGCTAATTTGTCATTTTATTTGCCGATAACCATAAGCCTATCATTCAAACAAAGATAACATTGAAATGGACTAGAATCTTGATAAAAGAAGTGTGGGTAATGTGCTACAATCAACTGATGGCAATGAACTTCCAAACATTATAGATGTTGATAGCGATAATCAATATCATCAAGGCTATAAACAAGCGATCTACCGTGCGTGCGTCGATTTTTTTATTGATATAGCGCCCGCAAATACCGCCGAAGATACCAGATAGGATCATTCCGCCAAGCAATACGAGGCTGACCTGCGAAAGATCCGACGTAAACAAAGAGCGTGCGGTACTGGTGATCTGACTGAATAGTATAATGTAGAGAGAATTCTGTGCGGCCTCCTTTGTCTGCATAGTGAAAAAGAAATAAAGCACCACAAGATTGATCGGTCCGCCCCCGATTCCCAAAAAGGAGGAAAAGATACCCAATATAGAACCGATGATCAGGCAAACCATCGGGTTTGAGACACGATGTGTCTTAATATGATCCTTTCGCAATGTGTAAAGCAATGTTCCAATCGTAATGACAGTCAAGATAGCCGCCTGTAACGCACCTGCGGTATTGGGGTTCTCAAACAGCGCAGCGACATAAGAAAACAATTCCTTTCCGATCAAACCGCCGAGGGCTGCCCCAATTCCTAACGGAGTAGCGATACGGGCGTCAATCGCCTTTTCCTTGGCTAATTTCGCTTTCCCCACGGAATAACAGGTCATAGCCAGTACGGTACAACCT